>CAYONH010000020.1:0-3019 GCA_964405275.1 uncultured Candidatus Bathyarchaeia archaeon
GGGGCCACTTCACGGGCTGCGTCATGAGCATGCAGTCCTACGACAAGGGCTCCGCTGTCTTCCTGGAGGGGGACGAGATGATCTACGTGGACGGGGAGGAGCACCCGTCGCTGTACGGTACTGGGACGGAGGACTACTTCCAGGGGGCGTGGTACTTCACCCACGGCTGCTTCTCGGCGCCCTTCCACGGCCTCACCCTCTTCGACAAGGTGGACGCCCGGGTCTCCGCGTACAGGCTCCACGTCCCCGACGCGATCCCCTTCGAACGCGAGATCAGGGTGACCATGGAGCACGGCCACGCCAACATGCTCCAGGAGGACTACTCCAGCGTGGCGTACTGGTACCAGTTCGAGCCCCACGACCCCGGGTTTGGCCACATCCCGGACGACGTGGGCTACGTGACGCCCCTGGGCTCTAGGTATCCGGGGTACCTGATGTCTGAGTACGTGGCCGACCCCCCGGTGAACGTGGAGAGGCGGAGGGTGCTCCACGAGGCGGCGGTGCTGAGGCACAGGCTCACTGAGGCGACGGTGAAGGGGGTGATGCCGCCGGAGCTTGAGGGGCTGACCAAGAGGCAGCTCATGGAGGCCGACTTCGAGGGGCTGAAGAGGCTTGTGGAGAAGCACAGGCCCAGGGAAGAATAATTTACCGGAGCGTAGAGAGTCATGAAGGTCACGCTTCTAGGTACTGGAGGGCCTAGGCCGGACCCGAGGCGACAGGGCCCCGCCACGCTTGTCCAGGTCGGGGAGGAGAAACTGCTCTTCGACGCCGGGAGGGGGGTGGCCACGCAGATCGTGAGGGCCGGCGTGGAGATCACCGACGTTGGCCACGTCTTCGTCACCCACCACCACTTCGACCACACCGGGGGCCTCGCGGACGTCCTCTTCGCGGCGTGGAATAAGGCCCGGAACGAGACGATACGGGTGTACGGCCCGGAGGGGACCCGGGTGATGGTGGGGCACCTCTTCGAGGCGTACGAGAGGGACATCGGCTACAGGCTGAGGGAGACGGAGCTGACGGTGGAGAGGCTGGTGGACATCAGGGAGATGGTGGAGGTCGTGGACGTGGGGCCGGGGTCGGTGCACGCCGGGGATGGCTGGAGCGTCTCAGCGGAGTACGTGGAGCATGGCCACCGCCTGGGATTCACTATGGAGGACTGGCCCTGCCTGGGCTACAGGGTGGAGGCCGGGGGGAGGGTCGTGGCGATAAGCGGGGACGCCGTGGAGAGCCCGGGGCTGCAGCGCGTCGCCTCCGGGGCCGACCTCCTGGTCCAGTGCTGCTACCTGGCTGGAGGGGAGATCGTCGACGACGACCTGAGGCTCATCGCGGACCACGTCCTGGCGTCCTCGACGACCGTGGGGAGGATAGCCTCGAGAGCGGGCGTCAAGAGGCTGGCGCTGGTGCATATCAAGGAGAAGAGCGACGAGCTGCTCAGGAGCATGGTAAAGGAGATAGGGCGGGACTTCGACGGGGAGGTCATAGTGGGGGAGGACCTCATGAAGATCGTGGTCTAGGTGTACAGAAGTGCGGTTGTTCCCGTGCGCCCGACTCGAAATTACTATTACGTAGGTTGGTGGAGGTTGGGTCATGGGCGGCGGGAAATGGTGGGACACTCTACCTCGTGAGGTCTACTCGACGCTTGAGAGAGTGGAGACAGGCCACCCCTGGTACAGCGTCTACAGGATACACGACTGGCTGTACGCCATCCTGGAGGACGGGCAGTTCGACGAGGCCCTCATGTACCTGGTCATCGGAGAGGAGAGAGCTGTGCTCATCGACGGGGGCACCGGGATCGGGCGGCTGGACCTGCTGGTGGCCGAGCTCACGGAGAAGCCGGTCCTCCTGCTGCTGACCCACACCCACAACGACCACATCGGGGGGTGCAAGCACTTCGATGAGATAGCCCTCTTCGACGACGCGATGGGAAGGGAGAGCGCGGTGGAGGGTCTGGGCAAGGAGAAGATGGGGGAGATGCTGGAGGGAGACGCCGTCATCAGGGAGTACCCGCCGGGCTTCAACCCCGAGGAGTTCCACGCGCCGCCCTACGAGGTGACGAGGTGGCTCGTGGACGGGGACGTGGTGGACCTGGGTGGGAGGATGCTGGAGGTGCTCCACACGCCGGGGCACAGCAGCGACCACGTCTGCCTCCTGGACCGCGACGCGCGGTACCTGTACACCGGGGACATATACTACACGGGGGCGGTGACCAGCTACCTCCCCGGGGGGGACCACGGCGAGTTCGTGGGGAGCTGCCGGAGGCTGGTGGATCTGATGCCAGACTACGACTGGCTGATGCCGGCTCACAATGAGCCCCTGGTGGAGGGGGGGCAGATGGCGGAGATGCTCAGGGCGGCGGAGGATATTGCAGCTGGGAGGTTGACGGATTACGTGGAGAGGCGGTCGGTGGCGGTGAACTACGACGTCCTAGTTCGCAGGTTCCAGTTCGACAGGTTCTCCCTCTCGGTGAGGGCGGACCTGTTCTCTGAGTAGTAAGGGCTCCTGAAAAGAGTAATATCCCCTCAGCCCACTTCGTATTGATCATCATGCCCAAGATTCCGGACCTGAAGTGGGAGGTGAGGGTGGCCGAGGAGGAGGACATCCCCACCATACTGGACCTTTGCTACCAGCTCAGCGTCTACGAGAAGATCGAGTTCAAGGGGACCGAGGAGCTCTACAAGAAATATGGGTTCAGCGGGGACAGGATATTCGACTGCCTCCTCGCGGAGAACACCAGGGAGGTGGGGCCCCCGTTCTTGGGGGTGGCCCTCTACTACTTCACCTTCAGCACCTTCGAGTCCCGGCCGACGCTGTGGCTCGAGGACCTCTTCGTCCCGGAGGAGTACAGGGGGAACGGTGTGGGGACTTCTCTGCTGAAGGAGCTGTGCAGGGTGGCGGTGGAGAGGGAGTGCGGGAGGTTCGAGTGGACGGTGCTGGACTGGAACGAGCCTAGCAGGCAGTTCTACTTCAGCCTCGGGGCGGTGGCCATGGACGAGTGGACGACGTTCAGGATGAAGCCGGA
>CAYONH010000020.1:3119-16963 GCA_964405275.1 uncultured Candidatus Bathyarchaeia archaeon
TCAGCCTCGGGGCGGTGGCCATGGACGAGTGGACGACGTTCAGGATGAAGCCGGAAGCCTTCAAGAAGCTGGCGGAGAGCTAGTCAAACCTCTTTAGTCCATTAAGCTTCCGGGCGCGCGAGGGAAGGCTCACGTCTGCAGGTCACACTTTCTTGAACTGGGATTTTGGGGCGTAGCACACGGGGCAAACCCAGTCGTCGCCGAGGTCCTTGAACGGGACGCCGGGGGCGAGGCCGTAAACGGGGTCCCCCTTCACCGGGTCGTAGACGTACCCGCAGACGCTGCACCTCCACCCCGACAGGGTTTTGAAGCGGGTGTGGGTGCCCTCGACCACGTTCCGGTACTTCCAGTGGATCATGCCCCTGTCGAACTCCCAGAACTCCTCCAGCATCTCCGCCTTCTCGGAGTCCGTGAAGAGCTCCATGCAGGGGTAGAAGAATCGCTTATCCTCCTTCTCGATGTGTAGGGGATACAGCTCGATGAGGTCTTTCAGGGTCTCCTTCGCCTGCTCTAGGGCGCCGGGTTCCCCGTTGAGGTGTAGTTCCCTTGACTCCAGGAGCCTGCCCACTCTCCCCCTGGCGTAGATGTGCTCCTCTATCAGTTCGTCCATGATGGTTCTGAGATCGCCGTCCAGGGTCTTCTTTTCCAGGGCCCTGAAGAGGATGTCCTCCTCCTTGCCGTGGTGGGTGCGGTCCGCGTATGTGCGGAAGAAGTCGACAGCGGTCAGGATGAAGTCTGGGTCCAGCGTCCCCTCCGTTGACAGCCGGTCGAGCTCCGACTGGAGCAGTTTGACCATCCTCTCGATCAGCCTGTGCTCGTGCATCAGGGGTCCAATGGGCTGCATAGTATCATGAAACTCTTGGTAAGCACGGTAGATATATCTGCGCCTACGCTTCCCAGAAGGGATAGACCCATTACGCCAGACAGATGATGGCGCAGCGGGAGGGATTCGAACCCTCGAGGCTCAAAGGTAACTAGTTCTTGGAATTTAGAGACAATTAGTAAGCTTGTATTATGCCTAGTGATCAACCCCATGCAGATCTATATATAGAAATATTTTGAAATTATGGACAAAACATGTTTCCATTTTGTCGATATTTACAAAATTTTTATATTTTACATTTGCTTTGAATTAGGGGATGAAAGAAGCGGAAGTCCAGAGATACGTCGTCGAAAACCTAGAGGACGTGTTTCCGGGGATGAGTCTCATCGGCGTAGAAGAGCTTCTCCTTGAACGCTATAGAGTTGACCTCCATCTCAGGGACAACGAAGGAATCGACGTCTTCGTCGAGATAACATCAGGGAAGATCAACAGGAGAAAGGCGGGTCAAATATTAAACTACTACTCCATCCTAGCAAACCTGGATCCACCGTTAAAGAAATTCAGGCTCATAGTACTCGGAGAGGACATCAGCGAGAACGCTGAAGACATCTTGGGTAGTTTCGGTGTAGAGGTAGCGCTGTTCAGAGACCTCTCCATTGACGAAGAGAAGGTCAGGAAAAACCTCTACAGTAAAAACTTGGAGAACGTCCTGACCGCTACCGAATCAGAACTATTATCATACATCAAAGCAAGTAAATGTAGTCTCGTAAACGTTCATGAAGCCCAAGAGTTACTTAATGTCGACGCTGGGTACGCCAGCAAGATCCTGGCTCGATTAGAGGAGAAGGGCTACCTGGAGAGGATCACTCGAGGAAACTACCTATTCATTCCCCTAGAATACGGGTACGAGGAGAGATACCCCCCCATGAACTCCCTGGTGGTGGGAAGCGTCCTCGCAGCACCATACTACTATGGCTACCAGACAGCCAATAACTACTATGGATTCACCTCACAGTTATCTCCCAGGGCATACATATGCACGGTGAAGCCCAGGAGGAGCTTCAGATGGAGAAACACCAGCTACAAGTTCGTGACGCTGATCGATGAAAAGTTCTTCGGCTTCATGAAGATCAAGGTAGACGGGTGTGAAGTTAATTTGGCTGAGCCGGAGAAAACCATACTAGACTCCCTGGACAAACCTGATTACTGTGGTGGAATACCCCTTGTATCCTATGCCCTGTCCAACGCCTTCAGCTCCGACATTGACCTGGACAAGCTGCTATCGTACGCGTTGAGGATGAGTTCAAACGCTGTTCTTCACAGACTCGGCTACCTCGTTGAGCTACTCTCAGAGCGGGGCTATGTCAAAGTCGGGAACGATTTCCTAGATGCCCTAGCGGAGATAATACCCGAAGGTAATTCATACACATATCTCGGCCCCGTGGGGACCCATGGCCGCAAGGGATCGGTTGAAGGCAGGTGGAAGATGATCATGAACGTTGACGAGACCACGGTGCTGAGTGAACTAGAGGTCAAGTGACTGGGATGATCGAGGTAAGGTTTGTCGATCTCTACGCTTCCGCCCGTGGAGTGGACAGAGACGTAGCTGAGAGAGACATCGTGTTGACATATGTCCTGAGAATGATGAAGGAGAACGGCATAATAGGGAAACTGGGCTTCAAGGGAGGCACATGCATTAGGAAGGTATACCTTGGACGGTTGGGCAGGTTCTCCGAGGACCTTGACTTCACGCTGATCGGATATGATCTCGACGGATTCGAGAGGCGATTCACGTCATTCATGGAGGAAGCCCGGGGCTATGGGTTCACCCTGTCATTTGACAATGTCAGAAAGAGATGGGGGGTTTCCTTCGCCTGCGACGTCCACTACAGCCATGGGTGGAACAATGGGATCTTCAAGTTCGAGGTGAGCCTGAGGGAGGACCCCGTTCTGGAGGTTTTAGATCGACGCATCCAGGACGAGATATACTTCAAGTACACCGAGTTTGATCCCTTCGAGGTCCCCTGCATGCAGCTGGAGGAGGTGCTGTCGGAAAAGATCAGAGCAACCTACCAGAGGGCAACCACGAGGGACGTGTACGACCTGTACCAGTTTGGGAGTCGCCCCTACGACAGGGACTTGGTGAAGAGGCTCGCGGTCATCAAGTTCTGGAACGACAGAACAGACTACGATCCTGAGGCGATGCTGTCTAGGGTCAAAGCCATGAAGATAGACTTCAGCGATGTCGAGTATCTATTGAAGAACCAGGATCACCCCAAGGAGGAAGAGGTCAAGGAGAGCATCATCGAAAACTATGGTTTCCTGTGGGACCTGGACGACGATCTGATGAGGGTTCTGAGGGACACAAGGAAGCACAGAGAGACCGCCCTGATGAAAAAGATCTGTGACGAAATAAGGTTGAAGGGTGGCTCCATCAATCCTTAGAGGGAAAAACACTGAACAACAAAGCATTGAATATCGGCGACCCCCAACACTCCCCTTTCACATGGATAAAATAAACTATAACCACTATGACCGTTTACCAGCGCGCCCGGGAATCCTTGTCATATGCCAGCTGCATTGGAGATGGCGCAGCGGGAGGGGTACGAATCCTCACGGGCTGAGAATTATATTAGTCTCTCTCTATTGATTATTATCGCGGGCTCGAACTAACGTATATATGCGGGTAAAAAATGGAGTGAGAACATCAGTTCTCATATGTTTTTCATATTAGGTGGATACTGCTTGTGAATTACTCAGCTCTTTCGAGCTTGAATACCACTGGTCGCAGTCCATCCGTGCAACAGCTCACCATACTCCCAGGCTTGTTAATCCAGCTAAAGTCCCCACCTAGAGCAAGGTGCGCCACGTCACGCTGGATGTCCGCCCATGCCCAGCTACAGAATCCTTCAGGCATGCTCAAGTTCTTGCTGATGAATGTCTTGCCCATTTCAACTGCGTCGCATGTCGGGTTCACGTTGCTTGCAGCTAGTTCATCGAATATCTCGCCCGGGGATAATTTCGCTACTACTGTTATCTTTACATCTGGCATAAAGATCAAAAAGGCATTCAAATTTGCCAAATTTAAATGTACCGCGCTCGAAGCTGGGTGTGCAAGGGGCGGAGGGATTCGAACCGCGCGCGAGTCTATTATGAAATTCCCATTATTGTCATGCACCGAGTGAGGAGAGCGTCCATGCGCGCGCAACATCTATTTACACACGCATTAGAATAGAGACACATGGGTGGGGATTTGAAATCCGAGATTTTTCAGATCATGAACTGTCCGGAGCCTGAAGGCGTTGGGAATCACCACGAAGGCGTGGACTCCCTTCTCAGGTTGATGGCCGATCATGGCCTCAAGTTCTATGAGACGCATGAGGACACCGGCCTTGGCGGGCCCACGGGTCTCATTGATAGCTCTGACGTGGTGCTCGTGAAGGTGAACGCTCAGTGGAAGTACAGGGGATGCACCAACTCTGACGTCGTGAGGGGCCTCATACAGAGGATACTTGAGCACCCCGACGGCTTCTCGGGAGAGGTCGTCATCTTCGAGAACGGGCAGAGCGGGGGGAGCCTGGACTGCGATACCATGTGGGGTAGGCAGTACACGGACACGGGGGTGCATGCGAACGCGGAGGATGAGAGCCACTCCTTCTCGTATCTTGTGGGCCAGGTCTTCGCGGACGACAGGGTCTCCATGTACCTCCTCGACCCGGTGCGTGAGACGTTCATCGACGATGACGACCATTCAACCGACGGATACAGGAAGACCGGTGAGGTCTCGTATCCCTGTTTCACCACGACCAAAGGGAACAGAGTGGAGTTGAAGGAGGGGATCTGGAATGGTTCCAGCCACGATGACGGTCTCAAGCTGATCAACGTTCCAGTGCTAAAGCACCACGACGGATGCGGCGTGACCGGGGCCGTGAAAAGCTACTACGGCATCCTCTCCATGGCTGACGGCTGGAGGCGCGAACGCCACTACGAGAAGCTGGGCGCACACTGCGGCGAGATGATAGCCCACGTCAGGGCCCCCACACTCAACATACTGGACTGCATCTGGGTCACCCAGGTGAAATGGGCCGGCTACCCCCCTGAGAACACGACGAGGCTGGACAGGCTCCTGGCGAGCCTCGACCCCGTAGCACTCGACTACTGGGCCTCAAAACACCTGCTGCACCCAATAGACGGGAACTTGGAGCACCAACCAGACGAGTACCAACCTCTCAGGAACTACCTAACCCAAGTCCGGGACATGGTCAACGCGGAAGGGGGCATATTAGGTCATCAACTCACTTCGGACGAATCCCACATCGACGTGCATACCTCGGAATGCACGTAATCACCCTTCCATACCTCCAACACTTCGCGCGCGCGAAACTTCACTTGCTTATAAGAAATATATAAATTGTATAAGATCAACTCCAAACAGATCATATTGGTTTATGACTTTGAAACAATTATTGATAGAACCTCCAAGAATTCTGCCAAATGGACCCTCATGAAGAGAATAACTGGACTCGACGACTTAATCCCTCTCTGGGTAGCAGATATGGATTTTAAGGCTCCACCAGAAGTCGTGGAGGCCCTTAAGGAACGTGCAGCCCATCCCATATATGGGTATACAGTTCCCACAGAGGGCTATCACAATGGTCTCATAAACTGGATGGACAAGCGCCACGGTTGGAGCGGGGTAGAGAAAGACTGGATACTCTATACACCAGGTGTAGTAGCTGGCTTCAGCATCGCAATCCAGGCCTATTCCCAACCAGGTGATAAGGTGGTTATCCAGCCCCCAGTATACTATCCATTCAAGAACCAGATTCTCGGCACAGGGAGACAGGTAATCGAGAATCCACTGAAAATCGTAGACGGATACTACGAGATGGATTTTGAGGATCTTGCGGAGAAAATTGATGAACGCACAAAAATGATTATTCTCTGTAGTCCTCATAACCCAGTTAGCAGGGTTTGGAAGCGGGAAGAGTTGGAGAAGCTTGTAGAAGTCTGTGAGGAGAAGGATATCCTCATCGTTTCGGATGAGATCCACAATGACCTCATCCTCGGGGAGATTAAACACACGCCAACAGCAATTATCTCCGAGGAGGCAATGCAGAGAACCGTTACACTGGTGGCTCCAAGCAAGACATTTAACCTAGCTGGTTTGACCAATGCAAACGCCATCATTCCGAACAGGAAACTGAGGGAAGCCTTCCGAAGCCAAGCATCGAAGGGCAGTGGTCATAGTAATATCTTCGGAATGGTTGCTCAGGACGCCGCCTATAATAAGGGTGAAGCTTGGCTAGAGGAGCTATTAACGTATCTACGGGGTAACCTCAAGTATCTTGAAGAGTTCATCATAGAGAAGATCCCTGGACTCAAACTCTATCCACTTGAAGGGACCTACCTCGCTTGGGTAGATTGCACATCCTTAGGTATGAATGACGAAGAGCTGAATGAGTTCATGTTGAAGAAGGCAAAACTCTGGCTAGACGAGGGTACTCTGTTTGGAACTGGTGGCTCTATGTTTATGAGGATAAATCTTGCCTGTCCCAGATCGCTACTGAAGCAAGCCCTTGAGAGCCTTGAAAAAGCAGTAAACGCTCTCTGAGTTATGTAAGTTACTCTTCTTTTTTCTATTTTGCGCGCGTATTTATTATATTTTCAAGAACATGGCAGTGATATGGCCACACTAACCCAGGAGATAAAAAAGAAGGCGAAGGACTCCGGATTCGCCCTAGTTGGGATAACTAGACCGGATGATCTACATGACCTCCCATACGGATGGGTGGGGAAGGTCAAGGACCTCAAGAAGCCGGAGGAGGTATTCCCCGAAGTGAAGACAGTGATCGTCATGGCATCCCACACCTGGGACAATGCCTTCTTCACCCACATCGAGTCACCGAGTTGGAGGGGATACGGACTGCACCCACCTGAGGAGGAGTTTGAGAGCTACTTCTACGGGAACATGGTGACGGAGAACAAGGCCTGGAGGGTTGTCGACTATTTGAGGACCAAGGGGTACAAGGCAACTATCTCGAGAGACGTGCCATTGAAGACGGCCGCCGTCAAGTGCGGTCTCGGCTGGCAGGGCAAGAACGCCCTGCTGGTGACGGAAGCCCACGGGCCTCGTGTTAGCCTCGTTTCTATTCTTACGGACGCTCCCCTGGAGGCGGATGAGCCATTTACAGATGAACACTGCGGTGAATGCGAGATATGCCTCAAGGCCTGCCCGACGGGGGCCCTGGAGCCCTATCGTCTGAACATTGTCCGTTGTCTGACCTACTCGGCTGAGAGCCCCCACACGACGGATGTCCCCGCGGATGTACGGGAGCTGGACGGGAAGCTCATAAAGCGTCCAACAGCCAACAGCTATATCGAGTGCTCCACCTGCATTGACGTCTGTCCCATTGGGAAGCCGATAAACGGAAAACTCTAGCATACGAGATAGGGCACACATTAGCGGCACCCGCCGTATCTCACATCTAAAGTCAACACTAAAATGAGATCCATCGAGATAATTACCCATGTCCTACCCCATGCAGGTGAAGGCCGAGCTACAGAAGCAGTCCGATCCCGAGCAGGCGATGAAGCTTCAAAGGTTCTTCAAGACCGGTGAGGGCGAGTATGGAGAGGGGGACATCTTCCTCGGCCTACGCGTCCCGGATCAACGGCGTATCGCGAAGAGGTTCAAGGATATTCCATTAAACGACGTACAGGAACTTATCCAGAGCGGCGTACACGAACATCGATTGACGGCTCTGTTCATCCTGACAGAGCAGTTCAACAGGGGAGACGAGGAGGCCAGACAGCGGATCGTCGACCTCTACCTGGGCAACACGGCCCATGTGAACAACTGGGACCTCGTCGACAGCAGCGCACACAAGATCCTGGGAGAGTGGCTTGTCGACAAGCCCAGGGACGTGCTATACGAAATGGCAGAATCCGAGAGCCTCTGGGAGAGGAGGATCTCGATCATCTCGACGTTCGCATTCATTAGACGTGGCGACCTGTCCGACGCGCTAGCCTTAGCCCAGGCTCTGATAAACGACGGACATGACCTGATCCACAAGGCCTCCGGATGGGCGCTGCGAGAGGTAGGTAAGAAGGACCAGTCAGCACTGGAGAAATTTCTCTCAGAACATTATCAGAATATGCCGAGGACGATGCTCCGATATGCTTTAGAGCGGTTACCTGAGGAGCGGAAAAGATTCTATATGGGAAGATAGTTGGATACGCATTTTATACAAGCATATAGGGGGATTGGTGTTTACCTGCGGTATACTTCGACCGTACTCTGGGGGGGACCTGGTGAATGCGGGTGAGGGCAGTTCTGGGCGTGAAGTCACTTTGGATGAGTCTCTCATAGATGTGTATAGTACTGCATGTGATTAGCAGTCAACCCCTTAATCTCCAACTCTTGCGCACATGCATCTGGTGTGCTCTCCTCATTGTGGGCGCGCTCAGCCGCATGAGGGATGGCGTAGGGGGGGAGCTTTAGCAGCGAATTTATTTTCCCAGGTTATTCAAACGTCAATTCTTCTTGGGCTGCTTCAAGGGATGCGGTCTTCTCCAAATCGCGGATCTTTTGTATAATGGGGCTTTTACCGTTCAATTTGAATAATTTCGCTTTCCCAATCGTCCTCGTCATTGATATCACTCCATTGTCCAACAGGGATGGAAGGTTCTTGCGGATAGTTCTCTTGTTCATACCCATCCGCTCCGCAATCTCCTTCTGCATAAAATCATTTAACGGGTGATCTAGGAAGAAATCGATTAAGCGTACCGCCGGTGACCTCCCGAACAGCGAGGTCAGAATGGTCTCCGGCTCGGCTTCATCGAATATTTCCTCTTGATCGACGAGAACGGTCATTCTGGGTCAACACCATCTATATCAGCAACATATTTAAATAATTGCACTTTGTAGGAGCATATAGTGAACTTTTCTTTGCTCCCTGCCGACCTGACCGACGACCAGATCAAGGCATTAATCCTGAATTTCCTACTAAGACGTAGGCTATGGGGAGGGAAATACTACACTGCGCAAAAAATGGTCCGATATATTGGTCAGGATGTCCTAGGAGATGGTAAAAAGGTCAGACGATGCCTCAACGAACTGGTAAAAGATCGCTGGATAAACCCACGTAAAAAAGGTTATACAATAGCTCTCAACCCCTCATACACAAAGGAAATACCTGAATTCATAGACAAACACCTCACCGCATAAGACATACACAGAGCCCCCCCTCAAAATATACGGAAAAAAGACACCCCTACAAATAAAGTCCAGATGACCCGAAAAACGACCTCGTCCAAGAAAGGAGATAAACCCATTCTAGCTGAAAGTCTTGTCCTAAGCCAGCCGCATTAGAGATGGCGCCGCGGGAGGGATTCGAACCCTCGAGGCTGAGGCTTGATCAATTCACTCTCCACTGATTGTTATTTACGCGTGGAGCACCACAGCAGAATATGATCGTCAGCTAACTATGAGTGTACACTATACCTCATCTTTTTTCGAAGAAACAGGTTAAAAAAACCAAATTTATATTCATACTTAAATAAAATTAAAGCGTGATTTATCTGAGAGGATTTGGAGAATAGAAAATTCGATTTAAATATTGAAGAGATCCTTGAGGATTGGGAGATATATCATGGAATTAGGGAGATAATAGCTAATGCAATTGACGAACAAGTACTAACAAACACAAAAGAAATTGAGATAAAGAAAATTGGAAATCAAGTTTGGAGCATAAGGGATTTTGGGCGAGGATTAAAATATGAACATCTAACACAAAAAGAAGATGACGAAAAATTAAATAATCCACTAGTAATAGGAAAATTTGGTATCGGACTAAAAGATGCTTTAGCTACATTCAATAGAAGAAATGTGAACGTTAAAGTAAAGACTGTGCACGGCGATATTAAATTAATTAAATCAACAAAATATGGATTCGAAGATATTACAACGCTTCACGCTGAAATACTTCCTCCCTCTGACATTAATTTTATTGGCACTGATTTTATATTATCTAATGTCAAAGATAGTGATATCGAAAAAGCTAGGAATTTATTCCTGAAGTTTTCAGATGAAAAAATAATTGAGAGCACTCAATATGGAGATATTATAAATAAAAAAGGTAGTAAATCCAACATATATGTTAAAGGAGTAAAGGTAGCAGAGGAAGAAGACTTCCTATTTAGCTATAATATAACAGATTTAACTAATACCATGTATAAAGCATTGAATAGAGAAAGATCAAATGTTGGAAGAAGTGCATACTCTCCAAGAGTGAAGAATATTTTACTTTCAAGCGAAAATGTGACGATCGCTCAAAAAGTTATAGATGATCTAAAAGAATATTCTACGGGATTAATGCATGATGAATTGAAATGGATTGATATTCAGATACACGCTGTAAAAATATTAAATTCTCAGGAAAAGATCGTATTCTTGACATCATTAGAATTAATGACTTATGGACACGTTTTAGACCAGATTGGTGACATGGGTTACAAGGTCATCACCATACCAGAAAACTTACGTAAAAAAATTAGGGGATTAAAAGACATTACTGGAAATATATTACGAGACTTGGATCAATTCCAGTCCGAATATACAGAAAGTTTTGAGTTCAAATTTATAGATATTTGTGATTTAGAGACTGATGAAAAAGAGATTTTTAATCTCCAAAAAGTAATTTTCGAGATAATTGGAGGTCGACCTAAAAATATTAAGGAAATATTGATATCAGAAACAATGAAAAAAGATTTTCTATCCTCTATTGACGTAAATGGGGTCTGGGATGGGGAAAAAATTATCATTAAAAGAGACCAATTACAATTTGTTGAATCATTTGCTGGGACTCTTCTGCATGAAGTTGTACATGCAAAAAGTGGTTCTCAAGATTCCACACGTGAATTTGAATTAGCGCTCACTTCACTCATAGGTCATTTAACGGCAATTTTACTTAAAAATAATAAGAATAAAAACTAGCCATTTTCCCAATATAAACCGTCGTTTCATTTTAGACTCAAAATATTCGAGAATGCATTAATATTAGTAGATTTTAGTAATAGACCAATCATAGATATTTTGGGCATATTTTAAGCTTATTTCAGGCATAAAAGTTACCTCAACTAATATTTTCCAAAATACGTGCATTTAAACGGTCTGATGCAGCTAAGAATCTACACATTCATACTATATGTTTGAAATTCTTGTATGTTTTATTTTCCCATCATAAATAAAGCCATCTCCACGTCTGCTTGTCTATAGAAGCAGCCTAATTGGTTCATGTGTTCCTTTATGACTTCAATTGTCCATTGAGCTTTTTCATATTCTCTCGCCCACTCTTTGTTTGATACGTTTTTGTCGTATAAACGCCCAGCTCTAGAAATTGGTACAAGATGTAGCCGTTTTCCATTATAAGTAAGATCTCTGAGAGCGTTTCCAACTCTACTGTCATAGATGCATAGGTTTTCTTGGTCTGATAATCCTATTATTTTCGTAACTCTACTGATTCCCAAGCCTTTTACATTTAATAGAGTTAGTGTTGCTTCCTGGATTCTTCCTTCGTCTAAATGACTGAACGCTTCCTTAGTTACCTCTAGAACCTTTTCTTGGTCTCGGTCTGGATATTTCATCCCAAATCCCCACCTAATAATTTTATCTAAGGTTTCCAAGTCTAGTGCGTCATGATTTTTAACTCTTGATTGTGTTATCGCTTTGGCTACTTGGTTTCTTTGCTGTTCGCATTGTTTTCTTGTCAATTTTTTCCAATGGTAATTTAGACGGTTTTCAACGATCTCGTCTTGGTTTTTATCAGCCCAATCAATTATTGTTTTTTTGTATTTGGTCAGAAACGCTTCTTTAGTACTATTTTTGGAGGGTGGGGTTATCGGTGGGGTTGTTGTTGGACGCTCAACAGGTTTTCCGCTTTTGCTGTATCTTGCTCCTTGAATCTTTCTTCCGGTATCTCTGTCTTGAGTATATTGGAACCTGACGAATCCTGCAAGTGCAAGAATATCAAGTACATGTGGAGCAGCTTTGTATTCAGAGTGATATGGAGCAGGTTTTCTCCATATTTCCCCCTCTATCGACTCCTTAGGGTATGGAGGTTGGAGTCTGGCTCCGATTGGATATGTTATTTGTGGGTTTTTTTCTAGATATCGTATTGTTCTTTCAAACATCCAGAAATATAATGGAAGTGCTAACGTTCGTTTTTTACTAAAAGATATTCTTACTAGGCTATCTTTCTCGTCGATATATCTGATAGTAAACGACTGGGGGTTTCTACCAAACACAGTTTTCCTCGGTGATTCGAATGTTTTTCCTTCGTTTTCCTTTATCCATTTGAGTAGAATTAAATTCATTAGATTTTATTGGGGATATCAGTTATTTCAGTTTTTACATCCTTAGATCGAGCAATGGGCATATAGGTTCTTATCTTATTTCGATTATTGCACATGTATGCCTAAGATCAGGCATCCACAATATTCTATCTCGGTTGATCAAGCCAAAAATCTCGTCGAAATATGGAGTATAGAACGGATACCGTTTGAACCAAAAGGCTGGTTACTTGAATTACGAGAAAATATGAAAAAATCAATATCACAGATAATCTCGAAAAAACAATACATTCTGCATGCTTCATATCATTCAATAATCCGAGAGCGTTGTGATTTAGAAAATATCTTATTCTATAATATAGGAGCATCCTGTTTTTCTGAAATTGTTAGAGAAGGGATCAGGTTTGAGAGGTTATTTGCTAACGCACCGGCATTTGAAGGTACAGAAGAATTTCCACATTACCTTAAATATCAACTCCAGAAAAAACAAGGAGGCTTCTTGTATTGGAAACGTGGAGTTCCTAGTTACCATTTTCAATCAATTACAATACCCAAATTGAAACCAGAAATAATCTGGCACGCCATGTTAACTCAATCAGAAATGAAAGTCGATAAATCTTTGAAAAAAAGGGATAAATTTGGATTAAGTATTACCCTTGCGATACCAAATAGAATGAATACTAATGCAGTGTCTGTAGTTAAACCCCTGTTTGACGGTGTTATTGCCTCGTTTCATCAACATAATGGAATGGATATTGATGAGATTTCAAATAGACTCTCAATGAAATTAGATGGAGATTCTAATGAGTTGAAAGTGCTACTTCGAAACGACGCAGCTAACCTACTGGGACGACGAAGATTGCTTTGGCTACGGGGTCAGGGTGTTCAATGGAATCCACGAGATGATGATTGTGTTGCTGGAGAACTACTAATTAGGAAAGCGAAAGGGAATGATTATCATATTTCTGGTCATATTTTTAAATGCGATTAAAAAAGGAAAAGCAAGTAAAAAAACTGCAACCCATTATTAGATGATATTAAGATATCAGAAAAAAGAAGATGTTTAACTATAGATTACGTATACACTCCATGAAACAAGAATTTTTCTGGACGATTTCTAGAAAAATACGCGCGTGTAGCTTGTGCTGAATGAATATCCAATCTTTAATCCATCTTTGAGAAAAAGAATAAAAATTAGTGATTGAGATAAAATAAAGATGAGCTGCCCTGAGTGCGGAGAAACCCTTGTCTTAGATTGGGGTTTCGATGAAGATACTAGTGAGATATTGATAGATTGCTTTTGTGATGGCGCAGGTGATGACATGGTCCACATCCAAGTAAGGACAGGGCTTACTCAAGAAGACTTGAATAAACTAACAAAGGAAGGGACAACACTACCCGCGAAAATAATTTTAGTTCAGCGTACTGACAACTGGGAAAAACACTAGGGTAACATGAATAACAAGGAATTCGCGATCCCTGCGCGCTCGATTTTGAATGAAAAATAGCGTTGTTTACTCCTCTTACCAATCACACAGATGATTCTATGTCATCCCTTATCCCCACATACCGGCGCGTCTGGGAACTCCTTATCCTATGTCAGTCGCTTTTAAGATGGCGCAGCGGGAGGGATTCGAACCCTCGAGGCTCAAAGGCCACTGGTTTACGA
>CAYONH010000021.1:0-16837 GCA_964405275.1 uncultured Candidatus Bathyarchaeia archaeon
AGCTGAAGTCGGGGGAGATCTGGTGCGCCAACTGCCAGAGGAGGGTGGTCATCGTCCCCGAGGGGGAGGAGGCCACTGCGGAGGCCGGCCTGGAGCTGGAGTCCCTTGAACGCGCATTGGTGAAGAAGATCTCCGCAATGGAGGGCACCCTCGCGACAGAGGACGCACCCGCGAAGCTGAAGGAGGTCGCCGAGGTTCTGGACGCCCTGCTGGCTTCACTTGAACGGCTGAGGCGCGTCAGGAAGGGCTGACTCTAGAAGATCGTTATCACCGTCGCCCCTGCCACGATTGAGAGGCATCCCAGGGCGGTTCTCATGTTGAGCCTCTCGGTGTCCCTCAGGAAGATCAGGCTTAGGACGAGCGTGAAGAGGGGGCTTGTCCCGATCAGGGCCGAGACCACGGAGACCTTCCCCAAAGCGAAGGCGCTGTACATGCTCAGCCAGGCGACCGTGACGACGAGGCCCGAAAGAACGAAGAACTTCCGACTGCCCTGGGTCAGCTTGAAGAGGCCGAGCTGCCCAGTCGCCACAAGGTAGATGGAGAACGAGGCGAGGCTCGTGGCGGCCCCGATCATGGCTCCGAAGGGAGCGTGGGGCATCAGGTCGACCCCGAGCTTCCTGAACACCGAGGATGCCCCGTAAGCAGCTGCCGCAAGTATCGGCGTCAGAATCGCCGTGCTCAGGAGCTCCCTGACGTTTCCGTCCTTCAAACTGGTGACGGCCACCCCCCCGACGACCAGGACAGTCCCTACGAAAATAGAGAGAGTCACCTCCTCTGCGAGGAAGATCGCCGCGAAGAAGGTGGAGAAGAGGGGGCTGGAGCCTATTATCGTGGAGCTCATGGAGACGCCGAGCCTCTGGATGGAGGTGTAGTTGAGCAGGCGCCCCAGGGCTGAGGCGAAGAGCCCCGAACAGGCGAAGTAGGCGACTCCCATGAGGTTGAGCTCACCCGGGGGGTTGACGGCGATGATCACGGACAGGGCGAGGACCTGGACGAGGGAGCCGACCATGGCCCCGGTCATGGGGTTGGAGTCCCTCATCCCCCATCGGGTCAATATCGCGCTGAAGCCGAAGCCGATAGCCGTCAGCAGTGAGAGTAGTTCTACGTACATGGCACTTCTTCCGCGGGTCCCTGATGTATCTCGGAGGGGTAATAAAAACGTATCACGGCCCGGGCTTAGCATTACGGCGCTCGACGAGGTCCTGGATCATGGAGAGGAGCTCCCCCTGGACGACCCTCTTCGGCCTGTCCGCGTCTACATTGACGAGCTCTCCCTCGTTCACAAGCTTGATGTAGATGTCCCTCACCTTGCGCAGGTAGTCCGAGTCCTCGTAGATGCTCCGCCGCCTCTTCAGCCTGTGGAGGCTGTACTCCGGCAGGATGTCGAGGAGGACCGCCAGGTCAGGCCTCAGGGCGAATCGGTTCATCTCCCTTATCCAGTCGAGGTCGACGCCCACCGCCCCCTGATACGCCATGCTCGAGTAGTAGTAGCGCACGGAGATGACTATCTGATCCCTGAGGAGGGCCGGCGTAATCACGTTCTTCACATGGTCGAAGCGGTCAGAGGCGTAGAGGAGGGCCTCCGACTCAGCCGGGAGCCGCTCCTCGTTCATCTTCGCGTACCTCTTGAGGAATGTGCCCACCCTGTCCTTGCTGGGCTCAGCGGTCTCGACGACCGTGTAGCCGAGCCCCCGCAGCTCCTTCGCAAGGAACTTGAGGTGGGTGTCCTTGCCGCTACCGTCTATGCCCTCGAGGACGATGAAGAGCCCCTTCCCAGCCATCCCAGAAGAAAGAAGTGGGCTGGCGTTAAATGGCTTTTGAGAAGAAAAAGGGGGTTAGAGCTGGAACTGCTCCCGGTCGTAGTTGGTCAGGAACTCGGCCTTGTCCCCCTTGACGAGGACCATGTCCTCCACCCGGAGGTAGTACTCGCCGTGGTTCAGGAGCTTCGGCTCGAGGCACATCACCATCCCCGCCTCCAGCAGGTGCTCGTTTCCCGGCCTCAGCCACGGCGGCTCGTGGACCTCGACCCCGATCTGGTGGCCAACGTTCCCCGTCTTGAGGCGCGCGCGGAGGAAGTCGCCGTACCCCGCCCTATCCAGGCTCTCCTCGATGCTGGGGAAGAGGTCGCAGACCCGCATGCTGCCGGCGTGCATCTTGTCCACCGTCTCCACCACGGCGTTCATGAGGGACTCGTATCCCTTGCTCACCCCGTCGTCCGCTGGGCCCCAGTACATGCTCCTCCCCCAGTCGCTGCAGTAGCCGTCCATCACGAAGCCGATGTCGAAGGCTATCGAGGTCCCCGCCACCAGACCCGCGTCCTTGGGATACGTGAAGGGGTTCTCCGAGGGCTCAGACCCCGACTTCACGAAGCCGGCTGTGGGCCCGAAGCTGATGTCCTTGGCCCCCATCTTCCTCGCCGTCGCCTCGATGTCTATCTGAAGGTCCCTCTGGGTGTCCCCCTCCTTGATGCCCGGGATGATCTTACCCATGACGTCGTCCGTGAGCTTCCCCACATTCCTCAGGAGCTCGATCTCGGCGGGCTCCTTGATCATCCTAATGTGATCCATGAGCCCCTTGGCGCTCCGGAACTTGGCCCCGCCCAGAGTCCTAGCGACCTCGATCCATGTGGAGCCCCAGATATGGTCCCCCACAGCCACCGATCCACCGCTCCAGTCCAGGTCCGCGACAACGTCCTCCACGATCTCCTTGTAGCTGGCCCCCCTCTCAACGGCCCTCACGTCCTTGACCCAGAGGTCCTCGGGACTCCCCGGGCTGCCGCCCTTGGTCAGGATCGGCTCCCCCTCCACGGGGACGAAGACGTTGTTGACGGGGCTCTGGAGGTCGACCCCCCGCCTCCACTCTGTCAGCAGCCCCGTCAGGTACTGAAAGTTCTGGCAGGAACCGTAGACGGTCAGGTCGATGCCGAGCTCCTCCATCTTCTCCTGGAGGCCCGTGAGCCTCCTCCTGTAGTTCATTTCAGCCATAATGATCACTGTCGAAAACGGATTACGAGATAGATTTGACGCATACACGATAAATCACTTTTCATTTGAAGGGGATGCCTCCCCCGAGATGCAGCTATTCCATGACTTCGACGACGCCTTCATCCGCCGAGACCCTCAGGAGATCGCCGCTCTTGATCTCCAATAACGGATCCCGGTCAAGCTTGTCGACGAGGGGTATCCCCGAGATGACGCAGCCCGTGGCGATTATGGCCTCCGTCTCGGAGTTGACGAGGGCCGCAGGCGCCGTGCCCAGCTTGCTCATCCTGTAGATGACGTAGCTCCCCACGGTGCTCCCCTTCCCCGTGGGGAAGACGAAGACCTTCCCTGTGATACACTCCCCCTCCACGGCGTGGCCGGGCTCCACCACGACGCCCGTCTCCGGGTCGACGCCCCCGTAGAAGCTCACGGGGTCAGCGCTGACGAGGGCCTCCCCCTCCGCGTAGCCTCCGACGACCTTCCTGCCCTTCAGCCTCATCGTAAAACCTCCGTCAGCAGCTCCCTGAGGGTGCCCATCCTCGTCTTCAGCCCCATGTTCGCCATGTAGTGGCCCGCCTTGAAGCTGTTCGTCGCCACCTCCCTCCAGCCCATCTCCTTCACCGGAGCGACCACCATGCACGTGTCCCTGTAGACCCTGCCCCCGGCCCCCTCGATGACGCCCACGTGACCAGCGGCCTCGGCCTCAGCGTAGACACCTCGATTGGTGAACACCCAGAGGTTACCGCCCATGTTTCTGCCCTTAACCAGCCTTGCGATCTCGGCCATCTCCCCGAGGCTTGCGTGGGGGCACCCGAGGACGATCAGCGGGTCCTCCAGGGGCTGGGTCAGGCGGGCTATCTCTTCATCGAGGTCCGCCCTCTCAACTGAGAGTCTCTCGAGCCCGTCGATGAACTCCTCCATCCCTTGAGCCTCAGGCGTCACCCCCTCACCGTGCCAGACGGCGATCCCGCCGCTGGTCGCACAGGCAGCCCCGAGGCCTTTCATGGACTCCAACGTAGGCTTCCCCAGCCCAACGTAGTAGGGCACGGTCGTGCCGAGCCTCCTCCCCGTCAGGTAGCCGAGGGCGCTGTACTCCATGATAGAGCCCAACTCAACCTCAACGTCAACGACCGCACCCGGGCGCCTGTTCTCATCGAGCCTGTACCCATAGAGCGCCGCCAGCCCTGTGACGGCGCTGGCGAGGGTCGTCGGCCCCGACTCCCTGTTGGTGCGCGCGCCTATGACCGAGTTGACGTAGCACACCGCCGAGGACTCGGCCCAGGCCACTTGGCTCCCCAGTTCCGGGACGTAACCCACGAGATACGGGGTGCATGTGCACGTGGGCTCCACGTCCATCCTCTCGAAGGCCGCGATGACCCTGCGCTGCCCCTCGGCGAACTCCGGGGGCACACCCATGGCCTCCCACTCCTCCATGTCCATCCCAGCCGGGTTCAGCGTGGCCAGGATGCGGGCCCTGGCCCCGAGGTCCGCCTGCTCCACGAGCCACTCAAGCCCCGCCTCCCCAAGGTTCTTGTATGAGACCCCCGCGATGTGGGCGCTCTCCACGGGGACCAGCCTCTCGGCCCCGAATACCTCCCCCAACGCCACGAGGAGCTCCAGGAGCTTAGCGGCTGCGGGCCCCTCCTCACCGGCCAGCATCCTCTCTTCATCTGAGGTCAGGTGCATCCAAACCCTCCGGATAAGGAAACGTGCCCCTCCAACGTAATAAAAGTAGCCAGCCCCTCACCAGAACTTGGGAAACCACTTGTGGACCCGCCTCTGGTACTCCCTATACTCCTCCCCGAGGGCCCCCACGAGCATCTCCTCCTCGTAGGTCGTGAACCTGTCGTACAGGATGAAGAGGGCCACCGAGATCAGGAACGCCGCTACGGAGAACGTTGCGAAGCTCAGGCCCAGGAACAGGGACACGATCCCCAGGTACATGGGGTGGCGGCAGAGGCCGTAGACCCCCCAGTCTATCAGGCCTTTCGAGCCTTCATCGCTGAAGACGGTCTCGTGGGAGACCCAGGTCATGTAGACCCCGAAGACGACCAGGAGCAGGCCTACGAGGAGGCGAAGGGAGAATGGCAGTGACGCGCTGAGGATCGTGGTCCATTTAAGGAGGAACGAGTCGACTCCCCAGACCAGCAGGAAGAGGGGTATCGCCAAGTTCTGAACCTTATCGCAGCTGGGGTGCTCATCAGCCAACCCCTCTCTATGACCCATGTTAACACCTTGGAATATGGAGCGGGGAACGCCTTCCTAATCTATTGGGCCCTGTAGTACCCTTCCAGTATCTTCTTTACCTCGTCCGACACTGGGATCCCGGGCCTCTGGAAGCCCTCCCTTCCCAGTGGCTTCGTGGCGTCCACCCCCACCTTGCACCCCAGCTCCTTCTCCTGGTCGGAGACCGGGTCCAGGCTCGACACCCTGACGTGGGGGATGACCAGGAGGTCCTCGTCCCCCCTGAACCTGGTGGCGATGGCCCACTCCACCTCCTCCATGTTGTAGGGGTCGATGTCCGAGTCCACAACTATGGCGTGCTTCAGGCTCGTGTGAGCCGCGAAGATGGCCATGAGGACGTTCTTGGGGTCCCCCTCCCGGAACTTCTCGAAGCTCACCACTGCGTGTAGCCACCCCATGCCGCCCACCGTCATGTTCACCCCCCGGACCGTGGGCACCACGTTCCTCACGTACTCCCAGATCCTGACCTCCCGGGGCATGCCCATGAGGAGGCGGTGCTCTGCGCTTGAGGGCAGCAGCGCCTCGTACATGTAGTCAGCCCTGTGCATCGCCCCCACGAGCTCTATGACGGGCTGCATCCTCTCGATATCGTACGTACCCGACAGATCGACGAAGGGCCCTTCAGAAACATTCTCGTTCACCATGAGCCTCCCCTCCAGGACCAGCTCGGCATCAGCGGGGGCCAGGGCATCGACGTGCTCGCACTCCGTCAACCTGAGCCTCCCGTCCAGCAGCGTGTTAGCGATCTCGAACTCGCTCACCCCGAAGGGCGCCGGGGAGGAGCAGGAGACGTACACTGCGGGGTGCACGCCGATGGAGATGCTGACGTCAAGGCTCTCCAACCCGGCCTCCCTCGCCATCTGCATGATCCTGTAGAGGTGGCGGGGGACGACCCGTATCGCGAGCCTCCTCTCACCTATGACGAGGAGCCTGTGGAACGAGACGTTCTCCACCGAGCCGTCAGGGCTCCTGACGTAGACGATGGCCGAGGTGAAGTAGGGCCCGGGGTCACTCTCGAAGTGGGTGAGCACCGGGAAGTCCGTGGTCTTCGGGTCGTCCAGGAGCACCTCCTTCACGGGCCCGTCGCCCACCTCGCAGGGAGTGGGGTTCTTGATCGCACTCTGCAGGTGACTGTAGAGGTCTCCAGCCTCCACCCCCAGGGCGTCGAGGATCCTACCGCGAGTACCGCAGACGCCGCCGACGACCTTCGCGGCGTAGCCCTTCACGTTCTCGGCGACGACCACCTTTCCTCCGTCGAACCTCTGGAGGGCGGCCGCTATCTCATGCTCCACCGAGAGGGGCTCCGAGATGTGGACCACCTCTCCAGATTCCTCAAGCCTACCCAGAAACGTCCTTAGATCCGTCAAGATTAATCCTCCTTCTTGCCGATGTCCCCCATCAGACTCTGAACGAGCTCCAGCAGCCCCCTCCCCGCCGCGTCGCCCATGCCCAGGGGAAGGTTCACCGAGACTAGGGCCATCTTCCCCGTCTGAGCAGCCAGGTGAGCACCCAATATAAGCCCTATCTGCCGGTCCCTATCCCCCAGGAGCGGCGACGAGGACCTGTCGGGCAGGGTGACCGTCAGCGTCCCCAGGCGGGGCTCATCGCCCTCCCAGAAGAAGGCCACCACGGCGTTTCCCAGCTCCGTGACGGAGCCCTTCAACACCTTGTCCTGGAAGGCGACCTCCCCGGTCGAGAAGTCGAGTCCCATCGGCTATCGGTCCTCCATAATACCTCAGATCAGTTAAGGATTCCCGTCATGGAAATCCAAGACCGGCTTGACAACGAAGAAACGGTGTCGACAACCCCGTAGTTGAATCCCGTCGAGAGGAGCAGGTCACCCCCCGTCACCACTATGAGATCCTCGATGAAACCTGCGAGCATCCCCGTTCCTCGAAATTATAGGAAGTTAAATAAAAGCCTCCTACCTCACTAATGTGGTGACCGGGAGAAAAATGTCAGACAAAACGGTGCAGTCAAGGCTGAGCGGCACTCTGAGCGGCATCACATCACTGAGGCCGCAGATGACCTCCAAGACCCTCCTCGAGGTCGCCATGCTAGCCATGATAGTCATCCTGGCCGTAGTCTTTAGGGTCTACCGGGTGAGGTGGGGCCCCTACATGGACGCCTACGACCCCTCGTTCCAGCTCAGGGTCACCGAATACGTCGTCGACAACGGCTACAAGGCATGGTTCACCTGGCACGACAAACTGAGCTGGTACCCCTACGGCCGTGAAATATCCTCAAACTCCTATCCGGGAGTGCCCTTCACGGCGGCCTTCCTGTATAATCTACTCCAAGCGGTAGGCGTTAACATCACCGTCTACGATGTCTGCTTCTACTTCCCTGTCCTGATGGGCGCGATAACGTGTGTGGTCATATACTTCCTCGGGAAGGACCTGGGAGGATCTACAGTTGGCCTGCTCTCGGCCTTCTTCATGGCAGTGAGTCAGCCCTTCATTGGGAGGACGATGGTCGGTTTCTTCGATACGGAGAATATCGGAATCTTCGGCATGGCAGCCCTGAGCCTTTTCTACCTGCGCTCTATCAACAGCGATGATGGCCTGAAGAAGAGGATCACATACGCGGTCCTCGCAGGGCTCTCAATAGGTTACATATTCGCCTCCTGGGGCGCTGCACGCTACGCCGTTGGCCTCCTCGCCGTCTTCATAGTGGCATCGATCCTCACCCAGCAGTACGAGCGTAGGTACCTCGTGTCGTTGGGTGTCACGATGGGGATCGGCTTCCTGGTCTCTGTCTACATCCCAGCTCTGGGGATGGAATACCTCCGCAGCACGGAGAACATGCTCCTGATTATGTTGATGGCATTCCTCGCGCTGTTTGAGGTTGTTAAATTAAAATTGGATGAGAGGCAGGCTCGGTACCTGATGATTGGACTGCTCGTACTCGTCGCTGTAGGCGTACTCGCTTTAGAAGCTGTGGGTATCATTGCCCCCATTACAGGAAAGTTCTGGAACGTCATCAATCCCCGCGGGGGCTCTGACAGCGCTATCTACCTCTCAGTGGCTGAGCACCACAGGTCCAACTGGTCCAACTACTTCAGAAGTATGGGCATCGTCGTGCCCCTCGGCATCTTCGGAACGTATATAGCTCTCACCCAGATGGACAGTAAACGCCTCTTCGGAGCCGTCTTCTTCATGACCTCCATGTACTTCGCGGGCTCCATGACCCGTTTGTTCCTCATACTCTCCATCCCCGCCAGCTTCATGGCCGCCTTCGGTCTCAAGGAGCTGATCACTCCCATAATGAATTCCATACAGCCAAAGGTAGATCCCCGGCGAGTACGGCGGAGGGGACCCCTTCAAGGGATCAGCAGGGAACTCGCGGTCCTTTTCTCCGTATTCATCTTCGCGGCGTACATACCCACCCTCATGACGACAGCTCAGTCGTCCAGCGGTCCGACAGCACTAGCTAGCTCGGCGTTCCCGGGCAGGTTCGTCGACTATGGATACCCAAAGGACTGGCTTCAGGCTCTCTCGTGGATGGGAGACAACCTTCCCGATGACGCCATCGTGGCCTCGTGGTGGGACTTCGGGTACTGGATCGAGGCGTACGCAAATAAGACCACTCTAGCGGACGGGGCGACAATACGCACCTCCCATATCGGCAAGATCGGGAGGATCTTCATGCTCAACTACACGGAGTCCATGGAGATCCTGGAGAGTCTGGACGTCACCCACGTCCTGACATATGCTACACTGAACCCGAACAACCTGGAGGAGGAGTGGCCCTACGGCCTCAACGTGAAGTGGAGGTGGATGGTCGATATAGGGGGCCTGAACGTATCTGACTACTATGACCCCGATGCCTATTCGAACAAGCTGGGGCAGACGGAGGTGGGGCGGCAGTCGGTCTTCTACAGGCTCATGATGAATACCCCGGATCCCCCGTTCATCCCCGTCTACGGATCCGACTTCGGGTTCGTCAAGGTGTTCGAGATCGACTACGACTATGAGGTCGGTCAGACGTAGAAGGGGTGTCTCTCCTCTTCCTCGCTCTTCCCCTCTCCGAGCCCCCGCTCCATGCCCTTCTGGGTGACCTCTATGTCGTGCTCTATGAATGCCTCGGCGAACTTGGCTAGGGTGTCGCTTATCTCGTGGAGCTCGTCCCTGTTGAACTTGGTCATGATGTCGGGGTTGTTGACGTACTGGAGCCAGCCCAGGATGCTGTGGTTGATGGCGAAGAGGGCCCTGTGCATCGACTTGACCAGTGCCAGCCTGTCCGGGCTCTCGCCTCTCATCGACTCCTGCACCTGGGCAATGTACTGCTTGCACTCCTGTATCCACTGCTCACCCATTATCATCACCTGTATTCAAGGGCATCATCTTCAGAGTTCCGCCGCTATTATCTTTTTTGGCGGATGATGAACATATGAGGACGCCGGGGTATCCTGAACCGATTATGGGGTCTCCCCTAACTCTTATGTGGGGCGGTTCCAATACTCTCAGGACTTTAGATGGCTAAGAAGATTCGCGCGTCCCACATCCTTGTCGACAAGCAGTCCCAGGCTTTGAAGGTCCTTGAGGAGCTAAAGGCGGGGAGGGACTTCAAGGAGCTTGCACGTAAGCACTCGACCTGCCCTTCGGGGAAGCGGGGCGGGGACCTGGGCTTCTTCGGGCAGAGCCAGATGGTCAAGGAGTTCGAGAAGGCGGCCTTCGCCCTGAAGGTGGGAGAGGTCTCCGAGCCTGTGAAGACCCAGTTCGGATACCATATCATCAAGAAGACCGCCTAGTAATCTGGACGTTTTTTCCTCTATTTTCCCTTAATTAATTTAATCCAAGGTCTTTAGGGTGGATTATAGCGTTCAGGGCTGTGCGTCCGAGCCCTATTCGGTCCCTGTGTATCTCCCTGTAGGCCTCGCACTCGACCCAGCAACCGGGGCAGTCTCCCCTTGAGATCCTCTCCCTGATGCTGGAGGCAATATCTATCCACCAGAGGTCTCCCAGCTGCTCTTCGCGGACGTTTCCCATCTTCTCGTTCACGAATATGCACGGGTAGACGTCGCCGTAGGGGTCAAGGAAGAAGGAGTCCTCACCTGCTGCGCATGGGAGACTCCTGTATGTGGGGTCCCTGATGTAGTCGACGATTCCCTGCATGTAGCGCAACGTGGGTGCGGAGTGGATGATGCCCTTCCTTTTCACTGTGTCTCTAGCTATAGTTCTGATCAAGGGCAGTAGTTCGCCTGAGATATCGTTCAGCGGTCTGCGCTCGTCCATGTTCCTGTAGTAGATCTCGCTGAAGTTGACCGGTCGCATGCTGAAGTCGGCCCCGAACCTTCTGGCGAGGGTGTAGACCTCAGATGCCTCCCTGATGTTCTCGGGGGTCAGGGTCATTCCTACAGTCAGCCCTAGCCTCGGATGCTCCTCCCTTAGCGCTGAGAGCCTCCGGAGGGTCTCCATGGCTTTCCTGAATGAGCCACCAACGCCGCGTTGAACGTCGTGGGTGGGGCCCATCCCGTCTACGGAGACGCTGACGCCGATTCCTTGACCCTTTAGGTATTCCAATATCTCCTTCGTTGCCTCCTCGACGGCTCGTGGGTTCATTCCGTTTGTTGGGATCCAGAAGGTGCAGTCTGGGAGGTTGGCGTGGATGGTGGATACAAGCTCAGGCAGGTCTCGCCTCATGAAGGGCTCACCTCCCGTGATCTGGATCGATCTCACCTCTCCGAGGATGTCCAAGTTCGACTCGAAGAATGTTCGATACTCCTCGAGTGCGAGTTCCTCTCTGTCCGTCTCTTCGGTCTTCCAGATGTTGCATGTTCGGCATCTTGACTGGCAGCGGTAGGTTACGGCGAGGTTGGCTATCATGGTGGGGAGGTGTCTCGATGTTCTCAACCCCTTTAACCCTAGGAAGTGGGCGCTCTTTACTGTTATCTGTTTTTTACACTATAATTGTCTGTCGGGCATAACCTTTATCTCCATTCAACCCGAATTGTGTTCGAAAATCAGAGAGGTGTAATGTACTGTCATACAAAATGGGCCGGGTCGGCGACCTCAAGGTGGGCTCCTACGCCATCATAGACGACGAGCCGAGCCAGATCGTCTCCATCCAGAAGAGCAAGCCGGGGAAGCACGGGAGCGCCAAGTTCAGGTGCATCGCCATCAGCCTCTTCGACGGGAGCAAGAAGAGCTTCGTGAGCCCTGTTGTTACGAACCTCCAGATACCCATCGTCGAGAAGAATACCGGCCAGGTCGTCTCGGTGAATCCTACGATGGTCCAGCTTATGGACTTGGAGTCCTATGAGATCTTCGATGTGACCAGGCCCGATGATGAGGAGCTCTCATCGAAGCTGGAGCCCGGGAAGGACGTAGAGTACTGGATAATCATGGGACGTTACAAGATCCAGCGGGTTAAGGGTTAGTCTGAAGGCTTTGGGATGAAGCGCGTCGAGCAGATGCGCCTCCGCGCGGGCATGTCCGTGGGTGAGCTTGCCGAGGAGATGCGCAGGGCGGGGGTGATAGGCGCGGGCAGGGTGGGGCGCGCCGTCGAGATAGTGGCGGAGATGTTCTCGGATCCAGACTACACGGTGTTCCTCAGCCTGTCGGGTCCTTTGGTGCCGAGCGGGATGAGGCTTATCTTCACGGACCTGATCAGGGGTGGGTACGTCGACGCTGTCGTCACTAACGGGGCGAACATGGTCCACGATATCGTGGAGGCCATGGGGAAGGCCCATATGGTTGGGCGGACGGACGTGGACGACGTGGAGCTCCACGAGAGGGGGATCAACAGGGCCTACGATATCTTCATCGAGGACGACACATGGCAGGCGCTTGAGAGTTACATTGAGGGCATCCTCGACGGGCTGCCCGAGGAGGCGAGGGTCGACGTCCCGATCCACGGGCTTCTGAGGGAGATCGGCCTCAGGATTGAGGACGAGGATTCAATTCTTTTCAACGCTGCCAAGCGGGGGGTTCCCATATTCAGCCCGGGTTTCCTTGACTCGATGCTCGGCATCCCTCTCTGGATGTACTCGAAGAAGGACAGGCTGGTCATCAACCCTCTGAGGGACTTCGACCTGCTGGGGGAGATGGTGTACGACGCCAAGAAGTCGGGGGCGATCATCCTTGGCGGTGGGACGCCGAAGCACCACACCCAGTATATGAACACATTGCGGGAGGGGTTGGACGCTGCGGTCCAGATAAGCTCTGCCCGTGTGGACGACGGGAGCCTCAGCGGGGCTCCGTTGAGGGAGTCGGTGAGCTGGGGGAAGCTCAAGGCGGAGGGGCTGGAGAAGACGAGCACCATCTTCGGGGACGTGACGATAGTCTTCCCGATGATCGTCGCTGCAGCCCTCGAGAGGATAGGTGAATGATCCGTATCTCACGGGTGAAGATCTCTCAATACCTCTCTGAGGTCGTGTATCGTGTTGTGTGCCTTCGTGTTTCTATTCTCCCCCAAGGAGTTAAATAGATATGTGGTGGCACCTGAGTTTAGTCCGGCTTCGACGTCCTTCTCCGTGTCGCCTATGACCACTAGTCTCCCGTAGTCAAGGCTTCTCGCATACTCCTTGATAACCTCGGTCTTCCGCCATCTTGTCAAATCTCCTATTCCGTGGGCACTCTCTATGAAAGCCGTGATCCCGACTAGGTCCATGAAGAACTCGAGATCCCTCTGGCGTGTGTTCGATACCACGATGTTTGTGTGCCCCGCCTCCTGTATCGTGCTTAGCGTTTCAAGGGCGTTGTCCCTGGGTTTGCAGTGTCGTGCCGCTGCTGGGCGTCCCAGTTGTCTGCATCTGTCGACCATTTCTTCGACTGTCGGATCATCTATTCCGGGGATTAAATGTCTGAAGTAGTCCTGCCATTTAAGACCGTACAGCCTCATTATGTCCTCAAAAGACGCTCGGACGTCGTATCCGTATTCCTCAAGTACGGCGTTGGTAGCCTCCTGCACGGCTAGCTCATTGTCCTTCTCCAGAACGCCATGAAAATCCCAGATAAAGAGGATCGGTTTCTCAGTCATTTGATAACTCTCCGGATCGCTTTCTTGCATTGATCCCACCATTTCTTTTAGTGATTACAAAAAGTTTACTCAGACCAGAAGCCTTGTGCCCCCGTCCACCTGGATGGTCTCCCCCGTGATGTAGGAGGCTGCGTCGGATGCGTGGAAGCTTATTGCGTTGGCGATGTCCCTGGGGTATCCCATCCTCTTGAGGATGGTGATCCCCGTGAAGTACTTCCTCTCCTCGTTGGTTATGCCCCACGTTTCCGGGTGCGGAGTTCATGTGTTTTCCGCTCTCAAGGTCTCTTGACCAGACTTCATCCCTTATCCTTAATTGATCAACATGTTTTGTCAACGTTTCTTGATAAAAACGTCTTTTTAGGGGTTTTCTATGTTTTATTTTAGACTAAAGATGTCCGAGGTCGATGACGAAGTTTATTCGACTATATTTAGCGCGTTGAGACATGGGGTTCGACGGAGGATTCTCAGGATGCTCTCTGAGGGGCATATGAGCTTTACCTCGCTCTATGAGAGCCTGGGTGTTTCGAGTTCACACCTCACGTATCACCTTGATTCTCTGGGTGAGCTGGTCTCGAAGAATGACGCTAAGTACAAGCTCTCCGTCTTCGGGGAGGCCGCCGTCGACATGATGAGCAGCGTGGAGGACTCCCCTCGATATTTACATCTGCCAGGTCTGAATCCTTTCAAGGTGGTCTCGGCGGTTCTTCTGATCGCCCTGCTATCGATGTCCGGGATCTACATTAATCTCTACGATGTCTCTCAGACTCAGAGGGATAGCCTCGCCGAGAATACAGCCACGATTGATGCTCTGATGTCTCGGCTTGAGGGGCTTTCTGGGCTTCCCCAGCTAAAACAGGTAATGGTTGGCGAGCACACCAAGAAGATTGCGTCCCGACATAACCTGCGTTACTGGTATGAGATAGGTCTAACAAAAAATCCCCCAACACGATATCAGGCAATGCAGAACCCCACAGAGGAATCTATACTAGTGTTCTATGCGCCTTACGACAGCCTGAGACTGAGTGTTTACCTCTCTATCCAGAACTTGCCTGAGGATTTCTATCTCCCAGTCACGCTTCAGAAGGGTAATGCCCTGGTGAACGAGTCTGGGGTTGTTCTGAGTAGGTCTGAGTTTATAGGCGTCACATATCTCACGTGGGGGGCCCCAATTATCTGGTCCAAGAATGTCACAGGGTGGGGCGGTTGGCTAGATATCGAAATCCCTCATAAGGGGTGGTATACGTTGAGCCTCACGGGTCCTGTTAGTTATACACAATCAGGCGATCCCCACGTCAGCTTCATGTGGGGTCCGATAGACGACTGGCTGGACATACTCTCCCTCTATGTTAGCGGTCACTGTGAGCTGTTAGACGGCGAGAAACAAGTCTTCTTCGCTTTGGAGACCGATGTCCGATGCGGGCGTGAAGGCTGGGCTGTATGGGACTATGTGTGGTTGAATAACGGGACAGGCTCATAGTGAAATATTACTCTATTTGATAGAGCGTCTTCAACAGACACTACCAGATGGCTCGAAAACATCCATTATCTGGTCTCTGAATCGTTCACATCGGAGTTAAAATACGTAAAGCCTTTATACTTGACGCTATTATCTATATCTGAACATAATGCTTCCCCAGGCATACCTAACGGACAGGCAGCTAGAGATTTGGAGTCTGCGCCTTAAACGACTGACGAAAGCTGAGGTAGGACGTCAACTAGGAATCACGCGTCAAGCGGTTCACGATGCTGAAGGGATCATGCTCCGGAAGGTCGAGGATGCCTTGACACATACAGCTGATGCCAACATGCTAGATGTAACGTATGTCGACCGGACAAGAGGCGTTCTACTTGGATACAGTCCATCCACTAGAAAACGGGTCATAGTCACATTCAGTGCTGTCAACGGCGTTCAGACCTGGCACTATCAGCAGCCAGACTGTGGTGCATGTGAATGGGTCGACCGATGCCGGAAAAGGCTCATCCAAGAAGCCATTGAACGAGACGTCGAATTAGACGAGGAGATGCAAAGACTTCCTCCATCTGAATTGGCTCATCACATCTTCGCAAGCCTCATTCCGGGGTTGAATGGATGAATATCAGAGCTATTAGCGTCAAATACTTGGGCTGGTGCCCGGGAGTCAAAGCGGCCTCGCAGTTCCTACCCGATAGGGACATACCTCCAATGCAGATGACGATGATGCTGGTCCTCGCCTCCATCACAACGCTCTCAGGATACTACTTAGCCAATACCGTCCTGTCAACGGCCGAACTCCCTTCATCCGGGGATATATCAATAAAGTATGATAACCCGATCCTGATGGTCAGGGGAAATGAGATTTACATGGCTGTAATTGTGAACATAGGGGATACGATAGACTTCGGCACCAGATACACGCTACGTCTAGCCAAGATGTCTCTTGAAGGTGGTGTATCCGACGTGGTCACACTCGTCGATACCCAATTACTTCTAAATTACGACATGCTCGTCACGAAGGACGGGCGCTTCTATCTAGCGTATACACAGAACATTTTGGTAGAGGTACCCAAGAAACTGATCGTATTAGAGTCTAATGATGGTAGAGACTGGGATGAATCAATCTTAGTATTTTCAGACTATCTTCGTGAACACAGCTTGACAGAGACCAAGGATGGTTGGCCCTTCCTGTTTATCTACTATAACGAGAGGCTAAAACAATCTGGTGACGTCGACTATCCTGAGAGCAAATATTCCTTTTCAACATATTCAGACGACGAGTGGGCTACATTCGAGGAATATCCATATGGTTTCTATTTAACTCGTTTTTCATCAGCAACAGATAAAGACGGAAACATCCGCATAACAGGGTTAAATGAGACCTACCTTCAAGAAACGTTCCTGGATTATGATGATGCCTACATGATCACAGGTCTCGACGAGAATGGTGAATGGGTGGAGCCGAGGACGCTGAAAATCGGAGACATCATAAATGTGGAATCCAGAGAACCTGACCTGTTTTACAGCGCCAAGAGAGACGGGTTCTACTTTGCCTTTGTCTCGCACACGTATAGCCCTTCGCGCTCGCGATACACCGTCCACATCAGGTTCTCGAAAGATCTGGTAGACTGGGATGACGTGGTGGCTCTCCAGTCAGGGAGTGACCCGTCTATGGCGGAGCTTCCAGATGGAACGATCGTGGCAGCGTTTAAAAACGAACACTCAGCGCAGGAGATCCATTTCTCAAAGAGCATTGACGGAGTCAACTGGACCAAACCTCAAAAGGTGGAGGACATCCCATTGGATGACATCCTTGGAAAGGTAGTCTCACTGAGGAGGCGCCTGGTCGCATCGATCTCAGGAGCGATTATCGGCATCTGCACCATCATCATCCTCGTAAACAAACCCCCCAAATTACACTTTAACCGCACAACAGAGACCCCAAGCCATCAAAACTCCACCAGACAATGAATCATCCACGAGTCCCATACCAAAGAACCCGTTACTAATAGCATCGGTTACCGTGGTAAACTCATCGACTCTGGGTATTTCGAAAATGTAGAATGTATTTATGTAAATAAGGTTCTCTAACGAGACTGTCTCATCAGGGTGAAGAGCTCCATGACCTTGTCCGACTTGGACCTCTTCAGCGAGA
>CAYONH010000022.1:0-12783 GCA_964405275.1 uncultured Candidatus Bathyarchaeia archaeon
AGCGACACAAACACGAACGTCGACAAGCTGGCAGGCAGCACGAGCACTATGCTCTACGCGATCATAGCAACTCTGCTCGTGGCCCTTGTAGGCGCAGCCCTGACCTTCACCAAGAAGTCCTAGAAAAAAAACATCTCCTTTTTTATTTTTTTTTATCAAAGCCCAGTCGGGACCCTACCTTCTTCTCGAAAAGAGCTATAGGAGGCCCATCCCAAACTATGTGATAACATGGCAGGGACCTCGTTAAAGAGTACGGCGATGCTTCTCGCGACGGTTCTACTCGCCGCCCTCACGATTGCTCCCACGGTCGTTGCACAGGATCAGGTCATCGTTGAGTACTTCCACAAGCCCACGTGCATCGAGTGCGGCCAGTACGTCAACAGCGAGGGCTTCGACAACCTCATCAACAACCTGAAGAACGAGTACGCCGAGAAGGTCTACATCGACTGGCTCGACGTCAACTACGAGGAGATAATGGAGAGGCTCATCGAGTACAACATCACCCTCACCCCTGCCGTCGTCTTCAACGGCGAATACAGGTTGGTGCGAAACGAGATCACCATGGAGAACCTCAGGGAGACGATGGATGCCCTCCTGGCCGACGAGGAGATCTCCGACTTCGAGGGCGGCTTGAAGACCATCTCCGCGTCAGTGATCATCGTCGCCGGGCTCGTCGACGGCGTGAACCCGTGCGCCATCTCACTCCTCGTCTTCTTCATCTCCTTCCTCACGGGGCTCCACAGGTCCAAGGGGAGCGTCCTCAGGATGGGGGCTGCCTACATCCTCGGCCTGTACGTCGTCTACTTCGCCCTGGGCCTCGGCCTCGTCAACACGATATCCATCCTCGGAATCGAGCACCCCATCGGGAAGCTGGGGGCGGCGATCCTGATCCTGCTGGGCGTCCTCAACCTCCGTGACGCATTCACCTACGAGACGCCTCTCCTCAAGTTCCCCAGCTTCGCCGTCCCCATGGTGAAGCGCCTGACCGGGAGGGCGGTCATCCCCGCGGCTTTAGTACTCGGTGGCTTCGTCAGCCTGTTCGAGTTTGCGTGCTCAGGGGGGGCATACATCGGCGTACTCATCCTCTTATCTTCGAAGGCGAGGTTCTGGGAAGGGGTGGGCTACCTCCTCCTCTACAACATCTTCTTCGCGTTGCCCTTGGTCGTGGTCCTCCTGCTGGGAACACGGGCGGAGAACCTCGTCAGGATCGACCGTTGGAGGGTCCTCAACAGGAGGCAGATGAAGGCTGTCACGGGCGTATTCATGATCCTGTTGGCGGTCGCCACATATTACTGGGCCTTCCTCTGACCTTCCCTTGACGGCAGGAAATGAATCACCTGAAAGGGGACACAATACGCGGATAATCAGCACTGCCAGCCCAAAATAAAATAAAAAAAAGGTGTAAGGTTCTCTAGAGGCTGAGATTCAGGATGTCTCGCTGTATAAGCAGGTAGATGAATATACCGCTTATCACCATCTCAGGCAGCATGTAGCTCCCGTTGTAGATCGCCGAGTAGACTATCGGGCTCATCCCCTCCGGGGCGTACATCCCGAAGAAGACGACTCCAGAAATGAAGTGTGAGAGGAACCTCGTCGCGAGACTCACGACGACGCCGATGAGGGGGGTCTTCCTGAAGATGCCCGCCAGTCCGAGAGCTCCGAAGGCGAGGGGGTAGTCCAGAAACATCCCGACGGGGCTGTAAAACCATCCGTCTAGGAGCATCTGGGCTAGACCGAAGACGACGCCACTGAAGACGCCCACCTTCGGCCCACGCCTGAAGGAGATTAGCAGAACGGGAACCATGCTCCCCAGGGTGATCGAGACCCCCCGGGGCATCTCCCAGATCTTGATGTAGCTGAGCGCGGATATGCCAAGTGGAGCCATAAAAGACTAGAACTGCACTTCATCGGGGACAACAACCATTTTTGTATACCCCCCTGTCCCCGACATTTTTTACTAATGGATAAGGCGCCCTTTTATGAATCCGGGGAACTTTCCATTTTCACGACATAAATGTAGTCGGGAAGCTGACGGCATTCGACTATGTACTCCCCGGCTTCAAAGCCGCATATTTGACTCAGCTGTTTGGTCGAATCTACAAACTGAGGACGTAGAATGGTATTTAGCTCGATGAGCCGCCTCTGTCTAGGCCGGTAATCATCTCCCCGATCTCCTCCTTCGATGTCTTATCGGCTTCCACGATGTCAACGATCCTGCCCTCGTATATGATTGCGATCCTGTCGCTCATCGTCAGTATCTCGTCGAGGTCCTCGGAGATCAAGAGGATAGCCTTCCCTCTGGCTCTCTCGTCCATCAGCTTCCGGCGTATAAATTCTTGGGAGCCGATGTCTAGGCCGGATGTTGGTTTATCCATAATCAGTATATCCGGGTTCTTGGAGAACTCCCGGGCCAGGATAAGCTTCTGCATGTTACCCCAGGAGAGTTTTCCCGCCGGTTTCTCAACGCTTGGCGTGTCAATGCCGTATTCCTTCACCAGCCTCTCGGCGAGTGCGTTGACTTCCCTCCTGTCTGTGAACCACCTGTTCTCGAAGGGCAGGGGTCCACGGTGGGTGTAAGGACTCCTCGAATGGAAGCCCAGCATCAAGTTATCCCTGACGGTCAAATTGGGCAGGATGCCCCTCCCAATCCTGTCCTCAGGGATGTAGCCGACTCCCAGTTCCCTCGTCTTCTGCGGCGAAAAACCTTTAACATCCATATCTTTGACGAACACCCGCCCTGCGGAAGCCCTTAGAAAGCCCACGATTACGTCGACAAGCTCCTCCTGCCCGTTCCCGCTTACTCCGGCGATCCCCAGAATCTCGCCCCGGGCTACTTCGAAGGATACGCCTTTCAGTGACCAGACTCCGCTGCTGTTGAATGCCTCAAGCTCCTCAACCCTTAGGATTTCTTCGCCTTGGTCCGACAGGCTTTTCGTGATGTCGAAGAGCACGTCCCTGCCCACCATCTTTTGAGCCAGGTCTTTGAGGTCGGCTTCCCCGGCTTCAAGGGTGTCCACCACCTCTCCCTTCCTGAGGATGGTTATGCGGTCGCTGATGGCCACCGCCTCAGGGAGCTTGTGGGTAATGAAGATGACTGAGAGGAACCCCTCCTTGGTTATCTCCTTGAGGGTTCCCATAAGTTCCTCTTTCTCGTGGGGGAGGAGAACCGACGTCGGCTCATCCATGATGAGGATCCTCGCCCCACGGTAGAGGGATTTAAGAATCTCCACCTTCTGTTTGCCGCTGGCGGGAAGGTTCTCCGGTTTAGCCTCCAGGTCCACCATTAGGTTGAACTTTTCACCGAGTTCTATTATCTTCGTCCTAGCCTCATCCCGGTCTAGGAAGGGGCCGCGGGTCGGCTCTCGTCCCAGTACGATGTTCTCAAGCACCGAAAGTTTCGCTACGATGGTGAATGACTGGTGTATCATCCCTATGCCGAGGTCTATGGCGTCTCGGGGGGATCCGATGGAGACAGGTCTCCCGTTGATATGTATCTCTCCCGCGTCCAACCTGTACAGTCCGTAGAGGATATTCATCAACGTCGTCTTGCCTGCCCCGTTTTCGCCTAGGATCCCGTGGATCTCGCCCTTCCGCAAATCGAAGTTGATGTGGTTGTTAGCGATTATCTCAGGGAACCTCTTTATAATGCCCCTCATCTCCAGTATTATCTCGTCGCTGTCTGAACCCGGGTCACTCACGAATCATCACCAATTCCGTCATCCCCTTACTCCCTGTCGTAGTGCCTCCCAAGTGAAGCCGGCATCCCCGCCTTCTTCCCAATAATGCCTGCGATCGCCAGTGCGACGATGACGCCCAGATGAGGCATAATGACGATAAACTCGGGGGGCAGAGGCAAGGTGCCTGCAATTTGAAGCCTTGTCTGCAAGCCGATGAGGAACGTGAAGAATAGGGACCCCCAGAAGATGCCTGAAGTCTTCCACCTCCCGAAGAGGATGAGGGCGAACGCTGTCCACCCGTAACCGGCTACAATCTTGTAGGTGAACCCCTGAAGGATTACCAGCGAGAGGTATGCCCCTGCAAGTCCAACGAATCCTGACCCCAAGGAGGTGCAAACCAATCTTACCCAGGTGACATCTATCCCAGCCACGTCCGCCGCCCTTGGATTCTCCCCCACAGCGACTATTGCGAGGCCCTGTTTCGTAGTTTTCAAGATTACATGTAGGAGCCCGAAGGAGAGGAGTGTCAGGTAGAACACAAGGTCGAGGGAGAAAAGGATTGGACTAAGGGTGTCGGTCACCTTCACCGAGGGCAGAAGCGCGTGGTACAGGAAACCCGCCAACCCCTCAGTCATGAACCAAAGCCCGAATCCTACGACTATTTGGTCAAGGCTGAGGCGCACTGTTAAAACCGACAACAGCAGGCCGACAACTAACCCGATAAGGAAACCGAAGACGAAGGACACCCAGATGGAACCCCCCAAGTAGTTGTATGCGAAGACCCCAGAGAACGCGCCGAAGGCCATAATCCCTTCCAGGGACAGGTTCCAGACTCCGCTCTTCTGGCTTATGAAGCCGCCGAGGGCGGCCAACCCTATAACGGGGAAGAAGGAGAGGATCGAGCTTACAGCCTGCTGAATCATTCAATTTCCCTCCTTAAACCATCCCAAGGCCCGTGGAAGAAGGACCACCAGGAAGATGATGCCTATCATCGCCTCGGAGAGGCTGTGGGGTACGCCGATGGCTGTAAGGCTGAGGGTTCCCTCATAGATGAATGCGATTAGGAGCGACGACAGTGGCGCCAGCGAAATCTTGTTACCCGCGATGAAAGCCGAGGCGATAGCGTAGAACCCGTAATTACTGGAGATCCCCGCTTGGGCCCGGAAATAGTATCCCAGAACCAGCCCGCTCCCAGCAAGACCGCATATGCCACCGCTGACAAGCATGCTCAGCACCATAAGGCGTCCTGTCTCTATGCCGTTGGTGAAGGCCGCTGTCTTGTTGTCCCCCATCGCCTGTATCTCGTATCCCCGCACCGTCCTGTTAATCAGGATGTATACTGCTCCGGTGAGGACGATGGCTAAGATAAACATGGAATTGAGTGGGTAAACGATGAAGGGGAGCCTGGTCTCCAGGGGGATCATAGCGGTCCTGGGGTAAAGCCCCACCCCCCAGTTCCAGGGGTCGTCAATGAGGTACTGGAGAACCGCAAAGGCAACAAAGTTCTGCATCATGGTGATGACGACCTCGTTGACATCCCATCTAGCCTTGAGGAAAGCCGCCAACGCCCCGTAGACGCCGCTCACCAGGAAACTCCCCCCCAGAGACAGTACGACGGCTAGAGGAGGAGGCAAGTTGAGGAAAAGGCATATCCCGGTCGTAACGATCACGCCAACGACTATCTGCCCCTCCCCCCCTATGTTCCAGACGCCGCTCCTGAAGGCCACCATCAACCCGAGGGTAGAGATCAGTATTGGCGTGGTCCGAGCGAGGGTTCGCAGTATGCCGTCGACTGAGCCCACGGTCGAGCCTAAGAACAGGGAGTAGATCCTGTAGATGTCTATCCCCATGGAAACACTAGTCAATAAAAAGATGGATATGATGGTCAGCGTGAGGACACCTGCAACATGGAATGCGGTCCCAGTCAGGCCCTTCACTGAACCTTCCTCCATCATCGATCTAGTTCATCAGAGTAAGCTTATACCTTGCTACCACTCGTCGATAAGCGGTACTTCTACCGTGCCGTCTATGATCTTTAGCCGCAGGTCGGCGGCGAAGGCCTTCACCTCATCGGTCACCATATTCCCCCATGTGGGAATGTCTAGTGACCTGTCCTCCAGTGTAAGCGGCATCTCGTAGTACTGTGCCCTGAATTCGGTGAACTCGTCTTTCGTTATTGCGTCGAAGACCTTGTCCAGCCAGACGTCCCACACCCAGCAGGTACACCCTATTATGGTGTCCGGGTGCTCCTGGGTGATGTCCATGTACTCCTGTATGGAGTATATGCCTTTCTCCTTGGCTTCAAGGGTCCCGGACTCGTCGTCCATGCCCACGAATACGATGTCGCATCCAGTCTCAACCATGCTTGAGACGCTGTCCCGGGTCTTTATCGCGTCAACGTAGGCGCCGATCACTACGCGGCTCACCTCTATGCTCTCGTTGACGTAGTGAGCCCCTGCCCTGAAGGCGCCGCTCATAAGACGGGTGTCTCTGGGCCCCGCGATAGCCTGTATGACGCCCAGTTTATTCGTACTCGTGATCTTTGCGGATATGGCGCCCGCCCAGAAGCTGAGTTTGCTTGCTTGGTAGGCGTTGAAGGCGACCATGTTGGATGGGAAGTAGTCGGAGGATATGTTCGTGGACTCGTACTGCTGTATCCAATACACATTCGGATATTCAGGGGCAACAGCTTTACCGGCTTCCTCAAACTCGTCCGTTGTAAGGTAGACGATGTCATTTGTCCCCGCCAGCGTCCGAAGAAGAGATTCGAGCTGGGGGAATTCAATGTTTGGGGACCACGTGATCTCAAGGTCATACTTATCCACCAATTTAATGACAGCATTGGCTGCGGCGGGTTCCCAGAGCCCTGTATTCTGATCCCCCCACATGACGACAGATACCTTCAGCTTCTCCGTTTCCTTAGGTCTCGTAAACCAGTAGACTCCAACAGATGCAGCGATCAATACGATTATCATGGCTGGTACAAACCATTTTCTTGAAGTATTACTCGCAGTCATTTCACTCACTTTTCCGTCTTAACGTATGTTCATTTTGATACCGGGAATAACTATATAAGTCATTATATAAGTGACTTATAACCCCTTCAGGTTGCGTTTATCCCTTCCCCTACCAGTGAGGAGCCTTACTACTCGTATCCACACCAGTCGAGGAGCGTTAGAGCCAGAACCTTGGCAACCCTGTAAACCTCCTCCAACTCGACATACTCGTTAACGGCGTGGGCCTGGCTCAGGTCCCCTCCGGGGCCGTAATAGATGCATGGAATCCCTGCCCTGTTCAGCCAGCCGGCGTCGCCAACCGTGGAGGTCATCGTTATCTCCGGCTCCCTGCCGCACACTGCTTTGTGGGCTTCACTGACCGTCTGGACGCCAGGATGGTTCCTGTCAACCTCGAAGCCCGGGAAGACCTCCCCTTTATCCTTCACCAGGGACTCCCCGCCCCACTTGAATGAGGGCGGGTGTTTCCTAAGCCAAAGGTCCGCTTCGGCAACCTTCCCGATATAATACTCTACCTCGGCGGTGACATCCTCATATTTTTCATCAGGTAACATGTGGACGGTGCACCAGAGGCTGCACTCATCTGCGATGAAGGCTGGGTGTCTGCCTCCCTGTATCACAGCCGGGTTGATGGTCGTCATACCCGCGGGGAGCATCGGATGCCTCTTATGCACGGCCCAGTGGCTCTCCAACTCCTGCAATGCCAGGACGATCTTGGCCATCTTCTCTACGGCGCTTGCGCCCTCCATTCCCCCTCCCGCATGCTTCCAGTAAACTCTCGTCCCGTCGTGCAGTGTAACGGGGCTCTTCACTGTTATCCAGCCGGTTATGACTCCTCCTTGACCAACGACTACCTCGCCGAAGGGCTCGGGGATGACGGCGAAATCCGTCTTGTATCCTCTTTCAATGCACCTCAACGTCCCAGGCTCCCCAGCCTCTTCTCCTATCACGCTCTCGAAGACGACGTCTCCCTTGAGGCGGTAACCTGCTCCCAACACCGAAGCGACAGCCATGAACATGGCCGCGATTCCCCCCTTCATGTCGAAGGCGCCCCTCCCGTACATCCTGCCGTCCTTGATGTAGGGGTCGAAGGGATCCCTGATCCAGGGTTCGTCCGGTCTCACATCCGCCACATCCATATGCCCGTTAAGTGTGATGGAACGCCCTCCACCCGTTCCCTTCAAGACGCCGACCAGATCAGGCTCCCCTGGGAATACGTCGAACATCTCCGTGGTGAACCCCAGTCCGTCAAGTCTTTCTTTGAGCCACTTCTGCGCTGGAACGGTGTTCTTGCCTGGCGGATTAGGAGTCTCAAAGCATATTAGCTGGGACAGCATGTCCGTGATATCTTCCTTGTTGGACTCCACTTCCTCTAGTATCCGGCGATGCGCCTCATCACTTGCCATATCTGGACCACTTATCCGGCTGCGGATATAAACCATTATATAAGTTGCTTATATCCCCATTCTTGGGCGTACGTACATGTCAGAAGCAAAGTCGATCCCTAAAACTATGGCCAACGTCAAGGTTGGTCTGCCATGCGAGGCTGTCACCAACTACCTGCTGCCCCTCGTCAGACGCCTTCTAGCTCGGGAGCTTGTTAATAGTCATGGCATCAGTCAGGTCCAGGCAGCCAAGATACTTGGAGTAACCCAGCCAGCAGTCTCCAACTACCTTAGCCATGAATTTGGGGTAAGGAGGAATCCTCTGGAGGAAGGCGAGGAAGAGGTGAGAGTTATGGCTGAGACCCTGGCGAAGGACATCGTTGACAACAGGATAACCCAGATGGACATGATGAGGGCGATATGCGGGCTCTGCGTCAGAATGAGGAGTGGGGGCCTTATATGCGCCGTCCATGGGGAAAGTGTGCCCAGCATCGACCCCTTCCAGTGCTCATACTGCATTAGAGACCTGGCAGAGCTACGACAACGGCCCTTACAGGATTACGAGTTCATCGAAGAGGTCAGGAGGGCCATCATGCTCATTGAGGGGTCCAGGGATATGACGGCTCTCATCCCCGAGATCGGTATGAACATCGCATACGCTAAACCGGATGCAGAAGATATCCAAGACGTCGTGGGCATTCCGGGGCGAATACACCCAGTCAGCGGAAGACCTCGGGCGTCCAGCCAACCCCAGCTAGGCGGCTCCAACCACGTGGCAAGGGCTGTCCTGACCATGATGCAGTTCGACTCCTCCCTACGCTCGGCTATCAGCTTAAAATTCGACTGGGAGTTTATCGAGATCTGCAAGGAAATGGGTTTAGTTGTATCCTTCTTCGACAGGAAGGAGGAGCCCCTGGAGGTGAAGAACGTTGACGGCAGGACTATCCCCTGGGGGGTGAAGCATGCAGTTCAGGGGATGGAACGGTCTCCCGATGTCATCTACGACTCTGGGGACCTTGGAAAAGAGCCTATGATCTTCGTCTATGATCATGCAGCTTACGACGTTGCCCAGCTTTCAGTGAGAATAGCCCAAGAATACTCAGGAAGACGTAATAAACAGAAATAGTGGAAAAAAAGGGATTTATCAGATACCCCATTTTTATGGCTTTATTTTTCTTCAAAACCCAGCATGTCGGTGATGCCTGATAGCCGCAGAGACTTCAATACAATGAATCCCAGGATGGACCCCGGGATGCTGCTTGTTGCGAATGCCGTCCACCAGAATGCAACTGTAAAGGCCTTCCCGAGATATGGTGCCACCACGAGGGCGCTGATCGTCGCCCCGATAACGACGGTGCCCAGAGGCTCAGTAAGGGCCGCATAATCTTTCTTTAATATGTATCTGTAAACGATGCCTACGACAATGGCGCCCGGTATTCCTCCTGGAAAGGCATGGAGGGTACCTAAATTCAACATGTTTCTGATGATACCCGTGAACAGAGCCATTAAAGCAGCGTACCATGGTCCCAACAGCACACCGGCGATACCATTCACCATGTGTTGTGCTGGGAAACACTTTGAGGTTCCGATATAGAAATGGATGGGACTGAGGACTACGGTTACCGCAACTAGCATTGCAGCCAGAGCCATCTTCTTAGTGGGAAAAGCTGTCTCAAATTGATGGGAAGAAGCTGGTGAAACTTCACCAGAATCCGAATTATTATTTTCTCTCATCTTTTTCCCTCCGCCAGTATTACCTGGATCAGGTTCAAAGGGTCGACGCGTTGCGTCCTCTCAGCCAGGCTGACGCCCAGCTCCCCTTCGCCAGAAATCCCTAGCTACGGGTATTTAAGCATTTTCGCAGAAGAAATATAAAAAAACGATTTTACCTCAGTTCACAAATAGACTTTGACCCACAGAAAGAAGGTGATAATCCTAATTGATATTATTAACATTCTAACGTATCTCATATACGGAGGATCAAAGCATGACCGCTAAAAGGTTCTCAGAGAACCTAAGAGAGGATGCTGCACACATCTGGGAGAAGATATTCGCCCACCCCTTCCTCACCGGGATAGGGGAGGCCACCCTGCCCTTGGACAAGTTCAAGTTCTACGTCAAGCAGGATTACACCTACCTAGTGGACTTCGCCAGATGCCTCGGCCTAGCAGCGGCGAAGGCGGAGGACATAGAGACGATGCAGACCCTAGCAACTCTACTAAAGGCGGGTACCACTATTGAGATCGAGATGCTGGAAGGCCTCGGGGAACGGCTGGGTATCACCGCCGAGAAACTGAGGAATACGGAACCCGCTCCAACCAACGTCGCCTACATGCGGCACTTTCTCTACGTCGCCTACTCGGGGTCTGTCGGGGAGATCATGGCGTCAATGCTCCCGTGCATGTGGACTTACCAAGGGATCGGGGAGAGGATGAAGGGCGGCCCGGCCTTTGATGGGCACCCCTTCTACAAGGAGTGGCGGGACACCTATCGTTCCAGGGAGTACGTGGAACTGGTGGACTGGTACCGGAGCCTCACGGACAGATACGCCTCCGAGGCGGGTCCGAGGGAAAGGGAGCTCATGAGGGAGCACTTTCTCCTAAGCAGCAGGTACGAGTACATGTTCTGGGATATGGCCTACAACAAGGAAATCTGGCCTGTTTAGACCGCCTCATAGAGTGACGTGTTCCAGTTAACCTATCCTGGTTGTGAGGCTTATTACCCCATCCATCTTGGAGGATAGCCGTTCCATGAGCTCTTTCTCCATCTCGGATACCCCTGTGCCAAGGTCTTCCGACAGGTGTTCCCCGTAATAGCCGTTAGCTATGAAAGTATCAGATATGTCCACAATCCTAGTTATGGGGTAATCCGAGCCCGATTGAAAATATATCGAGATATCGTTTACAAAAAGGATGGAACTGGGGGTCTCCATATACTCCTCTAGCAGAGGGAGTATACTCTTAACATTCAGCTGAATCATGGACATAAGCTCCTTGGCCGAGCCAGCCCTGAGCCTCGGCGTCTCCACCTTCTGAGGAGCGAGGTAGCGGACACGTTTGCAGGCCTCAGTGGCATCCGAGAGGCGGCCGCCTATGATGTTTCCCTTGATGTCCTCTGATATAGGGGCCATGTCTACAACCGTTATTTCGCCTGAGAGTCCTAGTTCCACGGCTTCCTCCAGTAGGCTTGCTGTAAGCGTGGTCTTGCCTGTCCGGATGTCTCCCCTGATAAGGGTCTTCTTATCCTGCAAGTCGATGAACGAGTGCTTCCCTGGCAGCGTCAACTTCCCCCATCAAGGGGTTTCTGAGAGCCTTTGGGCTATCTTCACAGCTTGTTCTGCCACTTCGACGGCTGTCTTCCCCATCAGCACTATCATGGGCTCCTTTCCCCAGTCTCCCAGGTGGTAGATGGCGTCTGGCACACATCCCGCCCGCTTCACGGCCTGCTCTGCCCCCCAGAAGGTTGTGCTCCCCTCCTTCTTCTTCAGTTCAGGGGGCTCCTCCTTCCTGTCATAATACGACGTGACGAGACCCATCTCCTGGCAGGCCTCGATCACTTCCTCGGAGTACCTGAGGTTCATCCCAGCCCGTTTATCCCTGTCATGGAGCATGACGGCGAGGATCGTCTTGGCGACGTGGCTAGAAGCCCCGAACATGGGGCACCCGGTCGCCATGACTCTGTTCCTCTTTCTGATGATGCGACCCTCGACGGCAGCGACATCCACTGTCTTTGAGGCGTACGGCAGGGCCATGCCGATGTTCATCTGAACCTCCGCTACTAGGCTTCTCACCTCCGGGCAGCCCTCGAGGATTCCCAATGCCTCCCTCACGTTCTCCAGCACACTATATTTCTCCGAGGCGTTCCACAGGTTCGCCATGGGGTTGAGGGGACCTTGCCCGCGGCCAATCCTAAGACCATGTTTTATAGCGTAATTCACAAACTTCTTGGCGACACCCACTGCCTCTGGTATACTCTTCCCTTTGGCTAACTCGGCTGCCACCGCAGATGAGAAGCTGCAACCCGTGCCATGAGTGTCCTTAGTCTCATACCTCTCGGCTTCTAGAAGCGTAAATTCCCCTTCGTGGAGGAGAACATCTATCGCCATCCCCTCCCTCTGGAGGATGTGCCCACCCTTGACTACAACGGCTTTAGGCCCCAAGGCGATTATCTTCTCAGCAGCCCGCCTCCCGTCCTCCAGAGTGCCTATTTTTACTCCGGATATGGCTTCCGCCTCCATCGCGTTGGGAGTCACGACTGTCGCCAGAGGCAGCAGCCTCTTGATTAGGGTTTCCGTCGCCTCCGGCTTGAGGAGTGTAGCCCCACCTTTTGCGATCATGACGGGGTCCGCGCAGACGGGGAAGCCATACCGCTCGATCTCCCCGGCGACGACCTCGATGATATCGCTGGTGTGGAGCATGCCCGTCTTCGCGGCGTCCACGCCTATATCGTCGGCCACCGCCTTGATCTGAGCACGGATAACATCAACGTCGACGTCCTGGACAGTCGTGACGTCCACCGTGTTCTGGGCGGTGATGGCGGTCAGCGCCGTCATGCCGTGTACTCCCAGCGCGGCGAAGGTCTTCAGGTCCGCCTGGATGCCGGCTCCTCCGCCTGAGTCTGAGCCCGCTATCGTCAATGCTCTAGGTATCTTCACGCTCATCTTAACTCGACCTGATCCACACACGTCTAGTCAACATATTAAACATG
>CAYONH010000022.1:12883-16749 GCA_964405275.1 uncultured Candidatus Bathyarchaeia archaeon
GGGTTCTCCTCACCGGTGTGGAGTATCCTCGCCGTCAGGAAGGTGCCTCCCCGGCTGACGATGCCCATGAGGCGGTTCTGTCGGGTGACCCTGCCGACGCTCTCCTTGGTGATTCCGCAGTGGACGGTGATGAAGTCAACGCCATCCTTGACGTTCCTCTCGATGACGTTGAACATGTCATCCTCAGTCATGTCAACGATGGCCCCATGCCTCTCGGTGGCCTCGATAGCGGCCTGGTAGATGGGCACAGTGCCTATGGGGACCGTGGTCTCCCTCAGGATCCTCCTCCGGATGGCGTCAATGTCGCCGCCTGTGCTGAGGTCCATGATGGTGTCGGCGCCTGCCTCCTCGGCGACTCTCGCCTTCTCAATCTCCATGTCAACGTCGCAGATGTCCTTGGAGGTCCCTATGTTCGCGTTGACCTTGATCTTCAACCCCTCACCTATACCCAGTGGACAGGCCTCCCTCCCAAGGTTGTTCGTGATCACAATCCTGCCATGGGCGACCCCACGCATGACGTACTCGGGGGTCCGCCTCTCCGCCTCGGCGACCTCCCTCATCTCCTCTGTTATGACTCCCTTGCGGGCGAACTCATATTGTGTTGTCAATCATCTCAACTCCCAAACTTGTATACGAAAAAGGGGTAAGACAACGGTTCGACATCCTCAAATCCTGATCACCTCGGCCACCCTAGAGGCCAACTCATCCATCCGTCGCCTCTCATCCCTCGACAGCCCCGTGCCGAGGTCATCCTTCAGCCTCTCGCCGACGTATCCGTTCGCGACGACGGTGTCAGCCTTCAACAGGGTCTCCCAGAGCCTGTCGAGACTTCCTCGCTGCAGATAGATGGATACGTCGTTGATGAATAGAATGCTGCTTGGCTCGGTGTCGAAGGCTTCGAGCAACCTCTCAACCTTTTCCCTGTTGTGGTCAGCTAGCTGCAGTAGTCCCTCAGAAGTCCTCGCTGACAGCCTCGGCGTCTTGATGTCGTCTGTCTGTAGGTATCGGATTCCGCTTGCATCGACGTTGACCAGGACGCCTCCCACGGGCACGCCGTCGATATCCACGGCCCTTGGAGCCATGTCAATGACGGTCACGCCATCTAGGCCCAGTTCTAAGGCCTCCTCTAGGAGACGCCTGGTGAGACGGGTCTTCCCGGCCCCCACGTCTCCCACTATGAGGGTTCTCCTGCCTACGAGGTCACGCATCGAAGTATCTGGCAAAGCCCAACCTCCTGATTGCCGTCAGGACGATGAAGCCAATGATACTTCCAGGGATGCTGCTCGCCGCGAATGCAACCCACCAGAACGCGACAGTAAATGACTTCCCAAGATATGGAGCCACCACAAGGGCACTAATGGTCGCCCCTACGACCACTGTACCCAGGGGCTCCATGAGAGCGGCGAGGTCAGTCTTCTTTACATATCTGTACAATAGACCAACAACCAAGGCTCCCGGGATCCCCCCTGGGAACGCGTGGAGGGTCCCCACACCCAACATGTTACGGATTACGCCTGTGAATAGGGCCATGACAGCAGCATGCCAAGGCCCCAGGAGCACTCCTGCTATACCGTTTATCATGTGCTGCGCGGGGTAGCACTTCGATGAACCAACAGGGAAATTTATGGGGCTTAGCACAACGGTGACCGCAACAAGCACGGCCACCAATGCTATCTTCTTAGTGGATATTCCCCCACTGGACACTCTACTAACAGAGGCCGACGCCCCATCATTCATTCTGGACACTAGATCAGGATACCTTCCTGAGAACACCGATTCACTTGTCGTTTTACCCATCGTTCTTGTCCCTCCGCCGGCATTACCCGGATCAGGTTCAAGGGGTCGACGCAGCGCGTCCTCTCAGCCAGGCTGTCACCCAGCTCCCCCTCCTCTGAGGAATCTCTTGACCCAGATATAAGGTTTAACCTTGAGGAAGAGTAAAATTTGAAGCCTTTTCATGAATGTAGAGTAATACGCTACTATAAGATAGAAAGGCACTTCCACCGGATCACCCATAATGTTCTGTAATCACTCTCTTTTGAAAGCCCCATATACTTTATCTATAGCTATTCGGCCCCCTTGCTCGACCCTTTCTCCATCGATATACAGACCTTCCCCCATACCCATAATGCCCGCATCTGCAAAGGGGACATCGAGTTCACTGCAGATATCGATGATATCAACCTTTGAGTCCTTGTCAGCTACCACGATGAGGGCGCCATAGGAGGGGGCCTTGAGTATATCCTGATCGAGAGCGTCAGTCCCTTTTACGTAGTTTATGAAGTCCGAGTCGACATCGACCTTCATATTGTGGGCTGACGAGACCTCTAGGAGGGCCCTCTTCACCCCTCCCTCTGAGACGTCGTGCATCAGGCGGACCCCGGGGATGCCGTGCATGCGGAGGGCGTAGGGAAGCGGCGTGTAGCCTCTGAAGTCATCGTCACCGCCTCCGGATGAGAGTCTCTTGAGCCAGACGGCCTCCCCTCCCACGGAACCCAGGATGAAGACCCTGTCACCAGATCTGGGCCTCACGGACTTTCCCACGGGCTCACCAATGCAAGTGGTCGTGATGAGGGGAATCTCCAGGCCGAAGTAGGTGGCGGTCTGCCCAGCGACCACCGTGACCCCGTACCTCTTGGCCTCGTCGCCAAGATTCTGGGAGATTGTCCTTAGGTCCCTCTCCCTCGTCTCCAGTGGAAGGTAGATTCCTGTCACGAGGTGGCGGGGCCTGCCGAATCTCGCCGCGACGTTCGACGCGGCGTAGTGGAATGCGAAGAAGCCCAGTGCGTCGAGGGGGACGCCTATCGAGGGGCTGTGGGCGATGACGGCCTTCCCGTCGAGGAAGATGGTGCCTCCGTCGAGGGTGGGTTCGGCCTCCATGGGGAGAAGGGAGAAGACGGACCTCTCAAGGACCTCGGGGCTCACCTTACCCAGACCGAGGACGTCGTCATACTCGTTCCCACTCACCTAGACCGCCTCCACAGCCTAGTTCTCATGTTTAGACGATAAAGAGCTTTACTCCTGAACCTGCCTCCCCCTCGTACGTCTTATTAAGCTGTTTATGGCGTGATTTAGCCCTCAGAAACAGTCGGCGGGGGCTAGAGCTTATATATCCTTGGCTATTTAAAGAGAAATGAACGGGAAATGCCTCCTTTCTCCTCTCTAGATATTTTCGTCGGCCTTGCAGCGATAGCCGTTGCAGGGTTCGCAGTTTACCTCTTTTGGAGGGCGAGCAGTGGCTCCCCAAGCAGAGAGGATGACGAGGGGGTGAGCATTCTCGTCGAGGACGAATACACCGCCAGCAGTCTCCTCTCGTCCCCCCGAAGGAGGCAGATCAGCGTACCCGAGGTCACCACCCACTTTCAGTCCACGGAGATTGAGAGGGCCCGCAGCAGCATCAGGACCCTCACACTCAAGAAGGAGCTCCTCAGCATGGTCCTCAGGCGCCTCTTCGAGGCCGAGGACGAAGGGGAGATTAACCGGGATGAGCGGGTCCGCCTCTCCAGAGGTTACGAGGTGGAGCTCAGGGAGCTCAACGAGGAGCTTAAACAGTCCGAGCTCATAATGACCCTCCACGAGCTTGAGACCATCAGGGACGACATCCTGAAGAAATTCGAGGCGACCCTCACCAGCACCCAGAACCGAATAGACCTGGTGATGAAGGAGCTCAAGATCGAGGAGAAGGTGGAGCCACCCCCGAGGGCCCCGCCGAGAGCACGCGTCCCCAGGCCGGAGGAGGAGCCCGAGGACGAGGAGGAGGCTGAGGAGGATCTCGAGGAGGACAGACCGAGAGCCTCCAGACCAAGGTCCGATGTGGAGGAGAAGCTTGAGCAGCTCCGTAACGAGGTCCTCAAGGAGCTCGAGGA
>CAYONH010000023.1:0-15686 GCA_964405275.1 uncultured Candidatus Bathyarchaeia archaeon
CGACGAGTGGTGTTGGTCACACCGCCCTCTTACTTCACAGAGACCATGATGCGTATGCCCACCTACCCCTTCTCCCTCGTCCCGGTGGTGAGCATGACACCCTTCATACCTCTGGGACCTGCCTACCTCGCCGCATCCCTCAGGGAGGCGGGGTTCGATCCCCGGATCGTGGACCTCACCTTCTTCGATAAGAGGAAGGTGGACGTGGAGCAGGTGAGGGACGCTATATTGAGCCAGAAGCCCGAGGCTGTTGGGCTCTCCACACTCACGTGGACCATCAACCAGGTCTACGACATCGCCAACGCCCTCAAGGCCGAGGACGGGGACCTGCCCATAACCGTCGGCGGCCCCCACGCCTCCGCCATCCCCCACAGGACCCTGGAGGAGTGCCCGTCCATCGACTCCGCGATCATAGGCGACGGCGAGTACGCCTACAGGGATTACCTGAACCTCCTCTTCGAGAAGGGGCACTGCGACGAGATGGCGGAGCTAAAGGGGACCGTCTTCAGGCATGGGGACAGGGTCATCGGGGACGCGTCCCCCAACTACATCGACGACCTGGACGCCCTCCCCTTCCCGGCCCGGGACCTCTTCAACATCGACCGGTACAGGGAGTTCTCGAGGAACTTCATCGCCAAGAAGACCCCCGTGGCCTCCATCATGACCTCCAGGGGCTGCCCCCAGGCCTGCGTCTTCTGCTACAGGGCCAGCAGCGGCTACAAGTACCGCTCCCGGAGCCCGGGTAACGTGGTCCGGGAGATAGAGCAGCTCCACAAGCTCGGGTTCAACGAGGTCCAGATCCCCGACGACAACTTCACCGCCGACCGCCCCAGGGTCTACGAGGTCTGCCGCCTCATCAAGGAACGGGGGCTGGACATGAGCTTCGACCTCCCCAACGGGATGCGTGTAGACCACGTCACCGAGAAGCTCATGGAGACGATGTACGATGTCGGCTTCTATTCTATCCACCTCGGCGTGGAGTCCTGCGACGACCATGTCCTGAAGACCATACGGAAGGGCATCACAGTGGAGCAGGTGAAGGAGGCAGTCAGGATAACCAAGGACATCGGGTACAACATCATCCTCTACATCATCATAGGGCTCCCAGGGAGCACCGTGGAGGCCGAGGCACGGACCCTGGACATCCTCCAGGAGATGGACGTCCCCTTCACCTTCTCCATCTGCACCCCGTACCCGGGTGCCCCCCTCTGGAAGGAGGTCGAGGACGACCTGAGGGACGTCTCCTGGGACAGGTACGACGAGACCGACGCCACCGACCCCCTCTACCTGCCCGAGGGGATGACCCAGGAGCAGCTCAAGGAGTGCGTGGACAGGGCCAACGAGTACCTCCTCAAGCCCAGGATGTGAAGCAGCCCACCCCTCAAGGAGGAGGGCTGAACGGGGCTACTTTTCAGGGGGCGTCCCGGTGAACACGTTCGCACCGTATACGGGGTTGCCCGACAGCCTCCTGAAGGAGTTGACCTGCCCAACGTGGGTGAGGGCGTCGGAGATGGGACCGTTGATCATGTTCCAGAAGGGCCTTCCATCGATCGTTATCCTCCCCAGGTCCTCCTCGTCCATCGAGAGAACGGCCTCCCGAAGCCCCCAGATCATCTCCAGGACCTCGCTCCTCACCGACTCGTCCTCCTCCAGCCTCTGACGGGACTCACCCAACGTGGAGATAGTCACCCAGTTAACGAGGCCCCAGATATGCCTGACCAGCTCTGAGACGCTCATGGTGTCAGGGCCAGGCCTGAAGGAGTAGTCCTCGGGCCTCAGGCCCTCCGTGGCCCAGTGGAACCTGAAGCCGAGGCCGTCTAGGAGACGGGTTAAAATGCAGACTGCCGTGACTCTCTCAGGGTACTCGGGGATGACGTAGTACTGGCCCATGGTTCTGGAACCGCCTGTCGAGGATAATACACTTGCGTTTCAGCCATTTTCAAGCGCCCGGATACGTCCTCTCCTATTTTTCCGTTGAGTTCAGCGTTTACCCTGGCACTTTGGCGAATTGAAAAAAATAAAGTAGGTAAGATTCTTGCACTATGTTTTTTTGAAGAGATGGTCTTTTGCGAACAGTGTTATCAGGATAGTCGCTGCGATGACGTAGAACGCCATCTGTGCCTCTGGGGGGTTCGGCGTGATCCCCAGCAGGAACTGGGCTCGTCCGATGAACAGGGAGTACCTGGTCAGGACCGTGTACCCAAAGGCTGCACCGAAGCCGGCCATCATTGTGTAGCGGGCAAACTTCTCGATGTAGCTCATGGGGGCTCTATCCCGTGCTGGGCCTGTGAACCAGAAGTAGAGCAGCACGCAGGGCACCATTATGGCGATCATCGTGTTGCTGAAGCTCTGCAGTAGGTCGCCGGGCACCCAGAGTGAGAGCCTGGACTGTGCCATGATCTGTTGCAGGAACTGGGTGAATATCACCGTCCTGAGCGCCATGCCGATTCCAGTACCGACGATGATGGCTAGGGTCCAGCGGTAGGCGAAGAAGTACTGCTTCGTGAACCTTGCGTACCATAGGATGCCGAAGAGGAGGGCGATTATATACAGTAGCATTAGCGTCCCGGATAGTGACCACTTGTCCACCCACTGGTCTCGAAGGTAGTCGAGGTTGAAGGCTACAGCGTAGCCCACCGAGACACCGGCGTATATGTGCTCCGCCAATCGGAACCAGGGGTTCTCACCATAGAGGAAGCTGTATATCGCTAGGGTGAAGAAGACCGCCGCCCAGATACCTATGAGTTCCCACATTGTTGTCATTCTAGCTTGCCTCCTTTCCTCTAGATGCGAAGTATGCCACGTTCCCTATCAATACTAGCAGAACCACCAGCAGGTGTGACATCGACACGGCGTCCAGACCGGCTACAGCCAACCCCGGCCTACCCAGTAGTAGCTCGTATTCGCCACTAGCTGTGAGGCCCGGCATGAGGGCTGATAGTTGGCCGGATGCTAGGTAGGGCGCCATGCCCGGGACCGACACACCGATGCAGCCAACTATGAAAGGCACTCCGAAGGGGTCGTTCCATTGGCGAAGCCACTCGGGTAGGCCTGGCGTTCCGGTTTCAATGGATATCACTAGATCTACGTCTTCAGCTGTAAGTATTTCAGCCATGATGGGATATTCGGACAGGGGTCTGTCCTCGAGGTAGTCTCGGGGCGTCTGACCCCACATGTCGGTGGCTAGAGCAGCCATGCCCGTCTCTGATCCCGGTACCCAGCCCAGCTCCACCCAGTCTTCCCCGTACACAACGTTGTACTTCTCAGCTGGGTCGATTTGGCTCAATAGTGTGTCGAAAACGAGGGGTCCCTGGTTCCAGAAGGCCAGTACAATGATCTTCAAGTTTTTCGCTTGGCAGTTGGTCCAGAGGTGATGCATCGTAGCTACGGTCATTGGGTAGAGCTCGGGCATCCCCGAGACTCCATAGTCCATACTTACGATTATGACGCTGTTGTCGGGTATCGCCTCGATGTAGTTGTACCAGCTTTTAGACTCTCTGCCTATCGGTACGGGCAGACCCAGAGGGTAATAGAGCGGGAAGAGGACGAATATCCAGGCCGCCAGGTAGATGTACCGGCGGTCGATGCGCTGCATCTTGTCAAGGATGGACATCCTATTCCTCGCCTCCTCCTCTGAGGTAGCCGCGTTCGATTCCCATTAGAGTCCTCACGGCGAGAGCTATGGCGCCAAGTGCGGCACCTATCATCACGCCTCTTCCAGTAGCAGCGTTCGGGACGTCGAAGATCCAGTCCTTCCATGTGATCAGGAAGGGTAGTGAGGAAGTGAACAAGGGCGCATTTGACATCACGACGATGATACCGGAGACCAGAACGAAGCTTGCCTCCCAGTTCCTAGCCCTGAATGCTCTGTAAGCAGCGGAGGTGATGAAGAAGGCTAGTATGCTGTACATCGTTCCACCTAGGGGATTCAGTATGTTGTTGAACATGAACAGGTACTGGGCGTTTCTGAAGCCGAGGCCGAGGCTCTCCAGTGGGAAACCCACTATCGCCATAAGGACCATGAACACGATCAGTACGACGCTGTAGGGCCAGTTTTCGCCTCGCCTCTGGATCTTCTTGCCATGGACCTGACCGAGGGATATTATGCCGATGAAGACGGCCATGTTGACGACGAGCAACATCCACTCCCTCATCGTAGCCGATGCGGAGTCAATTACGGGTATGTTGAGGTAGTAGGGGATGACCTGTAGCAGAGCGCAGAACGCCGTAATCAGTAGAGGTATCTCGATTCTCCTTAATACATTAGACATTCAATATCACATCCCGAAGAGGTCCAGGAGGGTGTTTATCCCCGCCGTATAAGCAAGTGTCCCAAGTCCACCTAACACGACAGCTATTATCCTGCCGACGTCCTGTCCTGCCAAGCTCGCCAACAGGGGGGCGTCCCCTGTCAGGTAGGCGCCAGCGGAGTAGATCTCCTCACCGATGAGACAGTAGTCTGATGTGACCAAGAAGAAGGGTATCTGAGATGTCTGCGCCGTGCCTGCGATCTGGAATGCTCCAACTCTGTTTCCTGTCTCAGCCAACTGCAGGGACTCAGCCCAGTACGCACCAATCATGATGTTTGCACCAGGTTTTTCTCGCATCATGAGCCCCATGTAGTTGGATGCGAAGCCGAACTGGTTGGATGAGAGGAACCTGATGTCATCTGAATCGAATTCGTCGGATCTACCTGCCAGTTTGTACTCGGTCTCCATAATGTCGGCTGCGATTGGCCAGACCTCGGGCTGCCTTACGGGCACGATCACCCTTGCGTTGCTGGCTATCGCCTTCTTAGTCACATAGCTAAGGACGCTGAGTCCAGCCAGTGTCTGGGGCCCTGACGTCGCGCCTCTCAGGTCGGCGATGCCGTGAGAGCAGAAGATGGGCTTCCCCATCTCGACCGCCCTCCCTATGGCCTCGTCGATGGCGTCGATACCAGCGACCCTTCTGATCTTGGGGACTTTGCCCCCCTTAGCTGACCTGATGTAGTAGGCTACTGCTGCCATGATCACTAGTAAGCATGCTAAACCGAACAGTCTTCCACTTTGTAGAATTGCCATTTATCATACGTCTCCTTTTTTCTGTGAGCATTACTTATCATTAAGATATATAACAATTCTCAATGAATAAAAAATCAAAAAAGGCTAATTTTTTCACGCGTTTCTAGTTATAAATTAGTGAATTGAAATACACAATTTAAAGCGTCCCTTTTTACTAGGAATTAATAAAAAATCATTTTTAATCAGTAGTTTCTGTAGAACGAGTGGCATTTTCACAATTTTATTGGTGCGCGCGCAAAATATTTTCAATCATACTTCAATGATCTCTACGTTGGCCCTCGGCACTGTGACTATTGTTCCGTCGTCGAGCTCAACATCGAGAACCCTCACGTAGGACCCCGACTTGAGCCGCTGTAGCTCGACTGGTAAGCTTGAGACTTTTCCGATGGTGCCGAAGTAAGGCTGCCGAATTATGCGTACAGGTGTGCCGGGCACCATGCCCGATGTCACCTCCCCGGCCTCTTCCTGTCCTAGATCCTCCTCGTGGGAGATGATGATCTCGGGACGGAGGACCCCTGCCCTGATCTGGGTGGCTCCATTGACGGAGGCGAGGCGGCCCTCAAACATCTTTAGGAGGTCGAAGGTCCTCTGCGACATCGTCAACCTGCCGAAGCCCTCAGTCACGATGAGGGTGAGACCGACATCCTCGTGGCCTGTTATGGCGACGCCTATCTCCTCCCCTGTGAACTGTATGATGTCCGTGTGGCGGACCCCTCCCACCATGATGCAGGAGACGCCGACTTCGCTAGCCTTCCTGAGGGCGTCCAGGGTGACAAGAGACCCCCCAACGAGGACCGCACCTCGATCCTCGGCTTGAATGTGCTCATCCGTGAGCTCCTCCTCGGGGGAGTCAACAGCGATCCTGATCCTCCCGTGGCTCTCACCGCCGATGCCGAATATACCCTGAACGAGGGCTGCGTTGGTTTCGATGACTACGCCCTCCGCCGGCATCACTTCAGATACTTTTCCGGGGATATATGCGCTCAAGTTGAGGGGAATCGGGGCCCCCCTGAGGATGATCTGACCTGTGATCTCGGATACGGAATCTATGAATCCATCTATGGGGGAGACGACCTGCTTCTTGATCAGGCCGAATAGGGCGCTGAAATACGCGATGTTATCCCCCTTGCTGACCTCGTCACCCTCCTTCTTCAGCATGTACCTAAACAGATCGATGGCGTCGACGCCCATTATCGATGACGCCTTCACGATCTGGGGATCACCACTGATACTTGCCTGTGCCACTATAGTGTTGTATTCCACCTCGTCACCGACCTCAACCAACACCTTTCCCTGGATCGGGAGGCGGCGGGTCTTCTGGACCAGTATGGACCGCTTCACCTTGAGGCCTGGGGTGTAGGCGTGAGCCTCTGACGACTTCTTGTCCTCTGATTGATTCGATGTCATCTTAGATGATCTCCTCCAGCTCTTCCTCGGGATATAGATCCAGAGCCTTGAACCACTCCTGCAGTAGCCTTCTCCTCGCGCCGACCTCCTCGGGGAGGACAAGAGGTCGCCCCCTGGCGTCCATGAGCACTCCAGCCGCTCCCCCCATGATCGTGGTCTCGACGATGTGCCCATCCCCCTTTCCAGCGTCGAAGCGCTTCGCGGGTTGTATCACCGCTTCGGCCTCGCTCCTCTCCGGGAGCTCGATGCGCCTGACCTCCCCGAATCTGAGCTTCTCCACCAACGTCTCCCCGCTGGGCATCGTCAACTCCACGGTCATCACCTCCTCCCCTGGCTCCGCCGTTCCGGCGGGGGCTATGCAGGTGCCGAGTCTTACGAGGCAGTCCTTGTCGAAGATGTTCCACGCTGCGTCTCTGTAGACAGTCGATAGGACGCCGAGGTGGGGCATCATGAAGACGCTGTCCTGGAACATCTTGGTCACCCCCTCGGGCTGCCAGGCGTCGGTCAGTATGAACATCGACTGGATCCTCTCCGGAGCGTGGCTGAGGAGCCCCCCCGTGCCGGCGAAGATGTCGATCTCCATCATCTTGATGTAGGTCTCCTCTAGCTGCTGCTCGAACATCGAGGCGATGTCCCTCTCCACTTGGATCCCCTTGAGCCTCGTCGCTATGGTCCTGTGATGGACCAGGCCGAGGCGGAGCGCCTCCCTCGCTACGGAGTGCTCCACGATTAGGTCCTCGAGGGTCTGCGGGATGGTGGTCGGCCTGATCATCTTGTTCATGAGCCTGCTTGAGACGTCCTCCTCGTCGAGGTCGAAGGGCAGCCACCGCATGATGTTCTCGATGCCCGCCTCCTTCATTACGTTGGTGACACTGTAGCTCATCCCCAGGTTGGCGCTCACGCTCCTGACGAAGCGGTCGTCGACCACCGAGTAGATGTTGGTCGTCGCCCCTCCTAGCCCCACGCCCAGGACGTTCTCCTTGAAGCTGCTGGCGATGAGCTGCATCGCTATGCCCTCGCCTGCGGGGGTGGGCATGATGTCGACGTCCGTCCACTTCATGAGCTTCGAGTATCCCGGTGCATGGCTCATGACGTGCTCCATGAAGAGCTCGTGGACCGCCCGACGGGCGGGCTCTGTGTTCTCCAGCTCCAGCACGGGGCGGATGTTATCCACCATATCGAGGGCGAACTCCTCGCCCATCAACTCCTGTACCTTAGGCCTCATATCCTTGTTGCCGGCGTAGACGATGGGGAGCTTATAGGCGACGCCGAGTCGAGGTTTCGGCTCTGCGGCCTTGATCAGCTCCACGATCTCGATGACCCTGGCTGTCGCCCCTCCGTCGGTGCCCCCGGCGAGGAGTATCATATCCGGCCTCAGACTGCGTATCCTCTGTATCTTCTGGAACACCTTGCGTCCGTCGTCCTGGGCTATGACATCCATGACGATGGCGCCCGCGCCCAGCGCCGCCCTGTTGGCGCTCTCAGCGGTCATCGTCTTGATGAGGCCGGCGACCATCATCTGAAGACCTCCCCCGGCACTGCTCGTGGTGACGTAGAGATCCACACCGATGTTCCCGTCATAGGGGACGACGATGCCGCTGCCGTCACTGGCGAGTATCTTGTGGTCGATAAGCTCCTCCACCTCCCTCACGGCGTTCTGGACGCCCATGGTGACGTCCTCGAAGGGAGCCTCGACGGTCGTCGGCGCCTCGCCTGCCACGAGGAACCTCCACTCCCCCTCAGTCTTGTAGAAGAATCTTGCCTTCGTCGTGGTACTCCCGACGTCGGTCGCTAGGATATATTGCATCTCGTCAAGCGGTTTCCTGGTTGAAGCCAATGCTATTCCGTAGAACTCTTAGAAGCCTATCCTTAAAGTTTTCTTACCATTGAAGGTCAAATTATCTTTTATTGAGGTTAGAAGGGTAGGAAGCGCCTCCAGCCCTTCTTCGATTCCTCCTCCTTTGCCTCACCATTGACAGTCTCCTCCTTGGGTCGTTTATCGGCGGCCTTGGCCTTATCCTCCTGCTCCATGGCCTCTATTAGCGAGACAAGTTTCTCTATGTTCCTGTGTTTCTCGAAGACCTGAAGGATGATCTCGCCCTTCATCCCCAGGTCTTCTCCCAGGGCTGGCAGTACGGGTGAGAGGAAGAGCCGTCCCATGGTCGCCCCCACGAAGCTCATGGGATTGAAGGTCTCCAACAGCATTATCGCTGGGACTACCATTCTGCGCTTGCGAACCTCCTGGGCCACCCTCAGGATTACCTCCTCCTCTTCCTCAGGGGTAACCTCGTGATTCGAAAACATTTTTCACACGTTCAGCGTCGCAGGCTGATCTAACTTCATTACAAGGGATATAATAACTTCTCTGAAAGCCTTAGGATCACTGGATCTAGATCTGGCGATATTGTTGGTTGCATGTTGGCAGGGATATATAGAACATAAAGCGTAGTTAGATAGAAGGTCACAGACATGTTGTCGTCTTCACTCGTAGGTCAAGGGACAAACTACTTTGACCTCTTTCTGATAGCTCTCCCCTTCATAGCGTTATACCTCTATTTTACCCAGGGCAGAGGCGAAAAGCTCCCCGAAGGCGAGACAGTGATCGACATGTGGTACACGCCTCAGGGTATCGAGGAGACGTACGAGGCGGCTTTAGGGGTCATCGAGGAGTGGAGGGAGGAGGAAGCCACATCGGAGTCCGAGTCCTCGGGCCAGCTCCCAGGTCTCCTCAGAGGCCTCGTGAGGAGGAGGTCCGAGCCCAGGTTCGTCGAGAGGGAGAAGGACCCGCCGAGGCTCTACAGGATGCTCGACCGCACCGGACCGATCTACTTCGAGTTCACGGAGGTGGAGGGCGGGGGGACTGTGGTGAAGGCGACGTATAACTCGAACATCAAGGCCAGGGTGACCCGGTTCAAGGCGAAGCAGCCCCTCAGGATACCCTCGGTCCCCATCGGGGGCAGATGCCCGGCCTGTGGCAAGGCGACGCTTCCGGAGTTCAACCTCTGCCCGTACTGCGGTGAAACCCTCATCAAGGAGCAGTAGACTGGTTGGGGCTTGTACCTCCTATCACCGGGTACATGGTTACGCTTGTACCTGAGCGGTCTGATCTCTGAAAAAGCCCTCAGGCTCGCCAACCTCGAAGACCTGTCGCCGGAGGAGGACGGGAGAAGATGGGGTGAGCCGTGGCACCGTCTGGCGGCTCCTCCATAACGCCAAGAAGAAGGCCATCACGGCTATAGTCCATGGCCGGGTGCTGGACATCATCCAGCCTGGGGACGACTAGAGGAACCTAACCCCTATCATACTGTCATCTTTTTCGCCTCGATGATAATCGAGTGGGGTATCCTGAACAGCTTCATCATACGATCGGGAAGCTCGGGTCCTCTGCTCACAGGCTTGGGCTCCTCCATCCTCGTTATGAAGAGGCCGCTGCCCCCCAGGGCGTTGACGTAATCGGACAGGGTCCTGTGGAACTGGGTCGTCGTGAACCCCTCCGGATACACCTCGTCCCTCCAACGTATCCCGTACTGATGCCTCTGGAAGTAATCGTAGATCTTCAGGTAGAGGTAGTCCTTGGAGCCGTCGTCGTGGACCACCCTCTCCCAGTCGCACACGGTCTCACCGTCCCTAGTCCTCGCCCAGCTGAAGCAGGGATGGAGGAAGATGGCCACGAACCTCCCGCCGCCCCTGAGGACCCGGGCAACCTCATCGATGGCAGACTCGTAGTCAGGGATGTCCATGAGGGCCATGAAGCTGTAGACCAGGTCGAAGACGCCCTCCCCGAACATTCCCAGGTCTCCCGCGTCCGCTTTATGATATTCAACACCCAGAGGATCCCTCGTCTCCTCTTCAACGGCCGCCCGGATCATCTCCTCGCTGAAGTCGACGGCCGTCACAGTCGCCCCGGCCTTCGCGAAGAAACGGGAGAAATACCCCTCGCCGCAGGCCAAGTCAAGCAGCCGCTTCCCCCCGACATCCCCCACCATCCCCCTGAATGCAGGACCGTTCATGTACTCCCTGTAGACGTCGCTCCCACTCCGGACCCTCTCAACCCAGAACTCCACAGCCTCATCCCACTGCCGTCTCACATCATCGTCGCGGCCCATAGGAACCCCCTCGAAGCAATGTAATCTCCCCCAGGCGATAAAAGTATGATTGGGGAGAGAACGAACTACAATCGAGTCCTCCCAAGAATCCACCCCTCTCAGGAAATCGTACGAAGACCACCACATAATCTCACAGAAAACCGTGCGAACAAACCACCCCAACCGACCACCCCCTTCACACGGAGGACACAACGCGTAACCCCAATGGATACCCGGAGACGCCTCCCAGGAACCCTTATCCTAAGCCAGCCGCATAAGAAAAAAATCGCTAATCATATGCTACCGTTCACAGCCGCAAAACCCTTATCCCCTGCCAGCGTCACAGTGGTGGGCCGGGCCGGATTCGAACCGGCGATCTCCGCGGTGTGAACGCGGCGTCCTAACCAGGCTGGACCACCGGCCCAACAGCAACCAAACTACCTCAGGAAACCCATAAAACCCTTTTCCCTAGCCCAACCTACCCAGAAGAAAACAACCGAACCAAGAAAGACGACTAACGCCCTCTGCCCTTCGTCCGCTTAGGCCTCAGGTTCTTACTCCGGCACTTGCGGCACTTCGTCGCCTTCGGGGGATTCGTCACACCACAGCTCCTGCAGACAGTCTTGTTGACGAGGTGGCTACGCGCAAGCTCCAACTTGAAAGGATCCCTCAATGACATCTATCTAACACCTGCACCCCAACGTTCCCAGGGGCCCACCATCTATTGGAGCCCCCATATTTTACCTTTACTCAAAAAAGCCGAGAAAAACGTTGCCCCGCAGCCACGAACGAGACCCAACTAGACGGAGATCTCGGGTGAAATCGCATCATTCGTGACGCTGAGAAGCTCATCGACCTCGATCGGCTTCAACAGGATCTCGTGGATCCCCAGGTCAAGGGCGTCTATACACTCCTGGAGCGAAGGATACCCAGTAATCAGGATGAAGGCCATCTCGCCATCAAGTTTCCTCAACTGACGCACGAGATCATTCCCAGGGATGTCAGGGAGCTTGATGTCAACGATGGCCAACCGGAAACCGGATGAGTCACAAAGCTCCAAAGCCCCTCTCCCGGTCGTCGCAGCCTCAACGGAGTACCCATCTCCCTCCAAAATACGCTTAAACAGAATAAGCATGTCCTCGTCGTCGTCCACAAGCAAGATATTAGCTTTCACTGAGCATCAACCTTCGAAAGCGTAATCAAACAGGTTAATTTATCCGAATAAGAATGTGTATGTACAGCATAATACATATCAAATGTCTTTTTTTTCAATAATTTCACAAACTTGTAACAGGATTTAGCGCACTTTTCTATAGTAGAGATCTGTTTTTGTCCTTCATTTTCTTTATATTTCTTCTGCCCTCCACCTTTTCCAGTCAGAAAGAGGACTCTAGATGGACGTCTCCCAGACATCTGAGCATAATGCACAGGATTCATTGGATGTCTCAATGGACACGTTCAGTAATATGGTACAGATTTTAAACGCCCTGGGAAACGACGACTCACTAGCGATCTTCATGTACACGGCCAACGGAATCAAGAGCTCCAAACAGGCAATATTCGACCTGGGGCTGACACAGAAAAGATTCTACTCCAGGCTGAAGGACCTGATAGACGTAGAGTTCATCGAGAAAGACAGCGGGACATATAGGCACACATCACTTGGAAACATATTCTACAAGATGGGCCTCTCCCTGATGAGCATACTCGAGAACAAAGAAAGGATAACGCTACTAGACCAGGTAAAGCAGACGATGTCACTATCCTCTTCAGACCTAGACACTATCAAATCCATGGTGTCACAAGGCTCAAGCGACATAAGCGGTGTACTAGACCTCGTATTCTTCTCAAACAAGAAAGAGAAAATAGAGATGCTGCCCACATACGACAAACTCGTAGAAAAATTGGTCACTGAGATGAGCGGAACTAGAAGGACAATCTTACTGGCCAGCAGATATGTCGACAACAGAGTGATAGACTCGCTGCTGAAGGTGGCTAACAAGGACGTTGAGTTCAAAGTAATAATGGCTAAACACGATCTCGAAGACAAAATGAACAAGCTGCAGATGATACTCTCACCCAAGCTAGTTATGTCGATGATAGAGTATTTCAGCTCACCAGACATCGATGATCGAATGAGAGACGGAGAGATCCCGTTCAGCTTCTGTATCATAGATGACACACATTGCTTCTTTGAGCTACCAAGCCTAGGAGAGAGCAGCTTCTCCATCGCCTTCTTCCTCTCAGACAAAGATATTGGCACAAGATTCTCAGCGTACTATGACGCCCTTTGGGAGATGTCTGAAAAGAAATCCATGCCTAAACTATTCCAACAGCTGAGTAAATTCAGACAATAGGAAGGGACCAGAGAAGAAGAAACTGGTTGACGCCCTATAAGCCTTAGAGATAGAAGTTCCCGATCAGTGCAAGGAGAGGCACTAGTTGTATAGACATGAAATAGAGGGGCGTCTTCTTATAGGAAGTCATTAGCTGCAATCTAATGTCATCGTGTTTCCCAAGTAGCGGGAGAGAGACATAAATCCATGCCGTGACTATCGTCATGGCCAACAGGGGCATCGCAATACTGAACCCCATCTGAACGTAACCTATTATGCTACCGACGCCGATGGCGATCAACGTCGCGAAGTAAAGACGGATCGTAATCTCCGGCCCCCAAACGACCGGTATTGTCTTTACGCCCATCAACCGATCTCCCGGCATATCTCTAATGTCTATTATCGGGTTAACACCAATGCATAACACCGTATTCAGTGCTAACATGAAGAGTATCTGACTATTGAAAACGCCTACAGTGTAAGCGCCCGAAAGATCTGCCAAGATGACGCCCAGAGCTATTGTAAGCTGCTTGAAGAGAAAGCGTTTCTTTAACCGAACAGGATTCGTTGAATAGAGAAAACCAAGTCCTAGAAAGATTACTTGAAAGGCGAGTACGCGATAATTGATAGAATATGCGAACGCTAACCCAGCAACTGAAGCAACTACGATAAATTGTTTTAACTGTTGTTTTGTTACCAAGCCACTACCAATTGGCCTACCAGCGGGGATTGGACCACCCAATTCCAAGTTTTTAAGGTCATCCTCGAGATCCATTAGATCATTATAGAAATAGACCCCAAATGAGACCAATGTAACTGCAAGTATGAGCTTGGCAACAAACAGTATCTCCAATTGCCCTATACTGATGGAGGCGATCAGGAAGGATATTAATGCAGGCCACGTATACACAAAAATTACGATATCCCTAGATTTAGCACACATCAGGAATTTATGTATGAACTCTTTTACGGACGTAATTAGACCCCCTTCTTTATACACCCTGATCTAACTCTTCTACACCAACTTCTTTCGAACCTGTCTCAAATATATCTATTTATCTCACATATTTACGATATTCGATATTGAAACATAACAATCTACTTTCTATGGATAGCTATTCAAGATAACAACAAATTCATAATGCACATCTAGAATTTTCATCACAGCAACATTAACTCTAAATGCATACAATCAACCTCATTTTTCCAAATGCTTCAAATCAATAAAAAGTGCCTATACAACCACCTAGGACTTCACCCTATATTACGGCGTGAAGGCTTAGCATTCTTCTGGAAAAGACAATAAAGAAACCATTGATTCTTATAATAATTATAAGAATTGAAGCGCATTTAGGTAGGCTTCAACTCGCCTTGGACGACTCGGTCATCGTCCACCTCAAGCTGATATGCAAGCCACTGCTTGGCTATTTCAGGATCAATGAAGTAATTGATCTTGTGCATGAGACCCCCATCAGGCCTTGAGACATCATACTTGTTCATTTTTAACTCTAAACCGCAGTCCAGCCTCCCCTTGAACGCAGCCGGTATCAACTCGGCACTGCTGATGTTGATTCCGTCGATACGGGATTTACCTTCATCCCCACTATATTCTATCTCCATGGAAGGGATCCTTTCAATGTAAGTGTAGATGACCCTTCCTGCAAGAGCTGATACTGTGAAGCACCCTTCATCAGAGTCGAAGGTCACAAGTTCTGAAGACCTTGCTTGATCATGGAACTCTGTCCATCTCTTAAGTACAACTGAGGCCACAGGTTTTCCACCAGACCCCACTTTCATCTCAGGAGCTCGAGTCAAGGGCTCACGTCTAGGTGTTTCAACGGAGTCGGTGTTCTCCAATCTTGAGACTAGCTCATCTAGTTTTTTCTCATGGTCTTTGAGGACGTTGATGATTAAGTCAATGACATCTATCTTCTCGTCGAAGTCGCTCTCGAAGCCCATCCAGTAGTCCCCAGTAACCTTTCTAATGCTGTGTAATGGGTGTTTTTAAATACAATAGTGGTCTTTGCCCATACTCAATCTTAGAAATATGATTAAGTAAGTTTGTTAGGGATCACGAGAACATTCATGGGCCTTGCTTATTATGCTGTATCTCGATAGTACATCTCCGAGGGAACCATATCTGTGAATGAGTTTACCAAGATCGCTCAGGACTACGACAAAGGTAGAAGTGGCGAGGATGTGATTTTCTGGGCGGGAGAGACGACAGAGCTTGCCCGTCTCGATGAAGAATCTATGATTCTCGATATGGGATGCGGCACGGGGATCTACACAGTTGGATTAAGAGAACATATTTCAGCTACAATATGCGGTCTGGATCCATCCGTCGGAATGCTTAGCCAGGCCAAGGAGAAAACACGTTCCATCCATTGGTTCAATGCGTTCGGCGAATGCCTCCCAATCCGCTCAGGTGTCTTTGACTGCATATTTTCCTCCCAGGTCTGGCACCATATAACAGAGAAACAGGATACGGCGAACGAGTGCGGAAGGACACTGAACAATGATGGAACAGTGGTGATCAGGACCATATCCCATGAGCAGCTTCGCAGGAAAGTGGTATTCGAGTTCTTCCCCGAAATAATGGAGAACCAACTAGGGATCTATCCTTCAAATGAAGAGTTCAGTAGATATTTCAGTGAGGCAGGATTCACCTCCATAAACTTTCAAGCTTATGAATTGGTTAGGTATCAGGAGACCTCCCTGTTTATCGAGGTGGCACAGAAGAAGCTATGGTCCATGTTTCGGCCTATAAGTCAGGAGGGACTTGAAAGGGGAGT
>CAYONH010000024.1:0-3420 GCA_964405275.1 uncultured Candidatus Bathyarchaeia archaeon
ATCCCCGGCCTCCAGCCCCTCAGCCTCGGTCCCACACCCCAGAACCTGACGGGGCTGTACAGGAACACCCAAGGGGCGTCGTCCCTTATCATGCGGTAGGCTAGCCTGTAGATCCTCCGCCTCAGCGACTCGTCCAGAGTCGCCTCGGCCCTCTCGATGAGGGCGTCCACCTCGACGTTGGTGTACCCCTCCCACCACGGCCCCTTGATGCCCGAGTGTATCTTCTCGCGCATCACCCTGAAGGTGCTCAGGGGGCTGGAGTCGAAGCAGCAGAGGTCGTTTATCTTCTTGGCCCTCACCATCTCGGCGTAGGCCTGCCGATCCTCGTACTCCTTCACCTCCACGCTGACCCCTACATCGGAGTACATCCCGGTCATCATCTGGGCGAGCTTCCGCGCCTCGTCGGGCATCCTCGTGGGGATGTCCATAACGAGCCTCATTCCGTCACTGTATCCGGCCTCGGCGAGGAGGCTCCTTGCCTGCTCGGGGTTGTAGGGGTAGACGGGGGTGTCGGGATCGTGTCCGAAGTGCAGAGGCGTGAAGATGCCGTTCAGGGGCTTCGCCGCTCCCCCCACGGCCTCGGAGATTATCGCATCCTTGTCCAATGCGAGGTTGAGGGCCCTCCGGACCCTGCTGTCGGAGCAGACCCCTGAGGAGGCGTTGAACATGAAGATGATGCACAGGTTGCTGTCCCTCCACACGGCCGTTGCGCTCCCCGAGGCCTCAACCGCCTTCACCTCCTCCGGGCTCAACCCCGAGGCAAGGTCCCCCCTCCCCTCAATGAGGGCGGAGGCCCTCTCCTGGGGGTCCATGACCGCGCGCCAGTGCAGCCGTTGGGCCGGGATCTGCCCACCCCAATATTCGGGGAATGCATCCATGACGACGAGATCGTTTCCCATCTCGGAGACCCTGTAGGGGCCGCTCCCAACGTAGGATTCCGGGAGATCCTTCAGTGCGCTCTCAGGGGCTATGGGGACGTTCACAAGGAGGTCGAGGAGGTCGGCCATGGGCTCCCCCGTCACGATCTTGACGGAGTACTTCCCCTCCGCCTCGATGACGGAGTCTCCAAGGTAGCTCGCGAAGACTCCCTGAGTGCCAAAGGCTCCTCCGATCGCAGGGTCCAGCACCCTCCCCATGGTTGCCAGGACATCGCCGGCGGTCAGGACGTCCCCATTGTGGAAGGAGACCTTCCTGCGTAGCTCGAAGACCCATGTCATGGCGTCTCCCTCCACGCTCCAGCTCTCCGCCAGGCATGGGACGTAGCTCCCGGTCATTGTGCGGCTGACGAGGGAATCATAGACGGCGGCGATGAGGCTGTTGCGATTGGCGGAGTCGCTCACTGTATGGGGGTCGCCCAGCTGGACGCTGGACTGAAGGATCGTCAGCTGGTCCAAAGGAGGAGAGCCCATGTCAATCAAATAACAGGGGCAGAGATGCCCTTAAAGGAATTTGGGAATTGCCCGATATTATGAGCTCGGTGTCTAGGGTCGCTCCTTTATCGCGAAGACGAGGATGAGGATGCTCACGACCGATATACCGATCGCAATGGGGAACAGCTGAGAGAATCCAAGAGCCTCGATCAACTTCGCAGAGATCAACGGTGAGATCGCCCCCATAATGCTCCCGGGCAGGAAGAGGAGGGAGTATCCCATACCCCTCTGGTTCCTCGGCGTGAGCCGGGCAACGATATCGGACCTCGCCGCCATCCCGAGGGTCCCGGAGAACCCGTAGACCATGTAGACGACCACGAAGGGCCAGCCTCCAGGGGCAACTGCCACCAGCCCCAGCAGGACGGTGCTGAGGGTGACGGTCGTGGCAAGCCACCTCTTGGAGCCGAACCTCGACGCGAGGATGCCTCCGAGGGGGGCAGATATGAGCCCTGAGATGGAGAGGCTGCTGTAGATGAGGCTCATCTGGCCCACGGTGAAGCCCTTCTCGTCCACCATGAAGATGGGCATGAAGGGGCTTATCATCTGCGTGGCCATCATGCGTATGGCGGTGTAGACAAGGAAGGTCAGGAGCGCTGGAGTGAAGAGTGAAGTGGCGTCCCCCGAGCTGCCTCTCTCCTCAGTCTTGGAGTCTTCCTCCTCCTCGTCCTCACTGTAGTCCACTCGCATGACCAGAAAGGTCCCTAGGATAATTGGTATCGCCCAGAAAAGGTAGACGTTCCTCCAGGTCAGTCCCAGGTACCCCAGGAAGATGCTCAACGTCAAGGGTCCGAGGGCCATCCCAAACGTACCGCCGGCACCATGGATCCCCAACGACCTTGGCCTATTCTCCCCCGAAAAGAGACGGGTTATGAAGCTGTACGAGGCCGGATGGTAGAACGTCGTGTTCAGGTAGACCAAGCTTATGGCCACGACGAGCATCATGGGGTTTACAGCGGTAGCGGCGAGGAGGCTCCCCGCCGCGGCGAAGAGCATGCTTATCAGGAGCATCCTCTTGGACCCGATCCTGTCACACAGGATCCCAACCGGAATAGAGAGGACTGCCTGACAGAGCGGAGGGATCGCGGCTATCATGCCCAGCTGCCAGCTCGTCAGGAAGAACTCCTCCCTGATGAGGGGGAACGTAGCGGTGTAGAGCCTACCGAAGACGTGGGTGAGAGTGTGGGTGAGGGTCATGACGAAGAGCCCGTAAGTGAGAATCGACGTCTTCTTGGTACCAGCTGTGCCCGCCATCGTTGACCCTCAGATATCTGACGGGAGGGAACCTCAGACTATATGAAGATACCTGAATGCAGACCCTTAGCTCAACATCAGGGCATCATATTCCGTCTAAGAGGGCGTGTAGATGGAACTGGATTGCTGCCCGGATATCTTTGATCTTGGGGCCGAGGACATCGATCTCGGTTAGATCGGGGAATCGAGGCGCCTCTGCCTCCCCGTTGACCTCTAGGCTGCTCAGCCTCTCAAGGAGGGTGTTCAACTCGATGACCTCCGCCCTCTCAGCTGGTCCTCCCAGGAACTCCGAGAGGTTGATATCCCAGAGGAGGAAGTAGGCGCCCACGAATCGCTCGTAGAGCCTTAGGTCGAAGCCCATGGAGGGCTCATCGGACTTGGAGAGCCGCTCTATGTCCTGCCTGAGGACTGTGAGGACCGCGAAGCACTCCTCCCTGATCGCCCCGGGGAGCCTCCTCCTCACGGCTGTATTGAGGCCCTGGAGGTCGTACTTCAGGGGCGCCAGGACCTCTATCTCCCTCATCTCCCCGAGGACGTGCTCAAGCTGTACAAGGTGACCCCCGATACCCGTCCACTCGACCCATCCCTGCAGCCCCTCTAGCATGAGGAAGACCTCCTCCATGAGGTCCAGCATGAGGGAGATCTGGTGGACATGTGCCTCCCAGACCCGCCTCCTCTCGGCCTCCTCCCTCTCACGCTCAGCCCTCCGCCGCTCCAGGTCAGCCGCTATCTGGGACCG
>CAYONH010000024.1:3520-8297 GCA_964405275.1 uncultured Candidatus Bathyarchaeia archaeon
GGGGATCTCAGTGTAATGCCCTCGGAGGTAGAGCTTCAGGTACTCCCTGCCGAACTTCTCCGAGACGCCGAGGTCATCCAGGCTCACCTGATCGTTATCCGCGAGTATGCGCCCTATCTTCTTCTCAAGGATGCGGTAGTTGAGCAGGAGCTCCTTCCTCTCGTTGTAGTACTGCACTGTGTCCACGGCCTCGTCTATGTAGCTGAGCACCCTGTAGAGGTGGCTGATGATCTCGTTGATCTCGTGGCTCTCGTAGTGGTTGATGACCCCGAGGCTTGTGTTCATCCTGTCGAGGAGGGTGAGGTTCTTGTTCCACTCATAGTCCTCCATGGGCATCAGGGAGTCGATGTCGGCTTCCAGCTCCCTCAGGTGATCGTAGAGAACCCCCACAACCCTGGCCACGACGTCTACGGTGGAGAAGATGGTGTCCCTGATTAGGATGACCCTGAGCACCTTCAGGTCGTCCTCTCTGCCAAAGTCCCTGACCTTGAGCTTCCCAGCCAGATCGTTGATGAGGGTGAACCTGTCGCCGAGGATGGGTAGAAGGGCTCCCTCCCTCTTTCTGAGCTCGATGACGGCGTCCACGGAGTCCTGAATGGGCTTTGTGGACCGCATTATCTCAGCGGAGTACTGCTTCTCCCAGTTCCTGAGGGAGGCGAGGATGGCATCTATGATGACCCAGGGCTCGTCGCTCTCCTGCTTCTCCCGGGAGATCTGGATAATGGGGCTCACCCCCGGGAGTGAGGGCTCGAAGAGGGAGCAGATGATCTCATAGATCTTGTCCGATGTGGAGATGAGCTCGTCCACCAGGCTGCCCCCGGCGTCCATCACCCACAATATGCTCTCGACCTTCTCATCCAGAGGTGCGTCCTTGGGAGGATCATTTATCTCGGGGAGCTTCACCTCCAGGCCTAGCTCACGTATCTCCCTGGTAGACTCGAGGAACTCGAACTTGATCTTGATGTAATAGTCGTCAAGGGCGATGTCGAGCTGCCACCTGAAGTTGGAGACCTCCTCCTGGAGATGTGTGAACACCCTCCTCATGAGGGGGTCCACCTCCTTGAGGGTCGAGGGGCCGTCGGAGGAGAGGGCGATCGTGTCCTTCAGCTCGTCGGCGACTATGAGCATCCTGGTGTGGAGGGAGATGAATCCCTGGGGAATGGGGTCTCCCAGCAGGTTCAGCATCCATGTGTAGTTCTCCAGCTCCTCAAGGAGGGACTCAGCCCTGTTCTTCAGCTCAGCCTTCCGATCAGCCAGTACATCTCTTAGGTCGACGATATACTTCGATAGGGAGACGGGGGCTGAGAGGAAGAGGGTGAAGCTCGTTGATAGCATGATTATCGTGGGATCCACGCTTGCTTGGAACGCCAGTGGTCCCTGGAGGATGTCGAGGAGGACGAAGAAGACCAAGTTCGTGAAGATGGCGACGCCCACGGGTATGACGTAGATGAGGACGTCCATGTACCTCCTCGGGAGCTTAGTCCTCTTCAGGGGCTCTGGGAGCTTCAGCGTCAATAGGGCGGCGACGGAGATTAGCGCCGAGATGATAAGGATGAAGAAAATCATCCCTGGGAGCGAGTTGACGTAGCTACTGAGGGCGGGCTGGAGCTCCCCACCGTTCCCGTTGAGCATCAGTATCTGCCTCATTATCACGCCAAGTATCTTCTGGATCTCCTCGAGGCTGACCTGCTCCATGGCCTGCTGGATGTCCGTAAATATGACGTCGAGAGGGGTGTAGAGGGGCGGCGCCATCCCTACCTGAAACGTCTTCAGGTACTGCATGACCTGGAGGGGGAGCGAGATGAAGAGGTAGTAGGAGAAGGTGACGATGAGCCCCCGCTTCCTGTAGATCGTGGCGAAGACGAGGATGATGGGTATCGCGAGGTAGTATGTAGACTTGAAGAAAAGGAGGGAGACAGCGAGTATGCCTATATCCATGGAGATGATGGCGATGTTGGTGAACAGCTGTGTGGAGACGAGGAAGAAGGGGAGGAGGAGCACCACCATGACGAGCATGCGTACCCACGGCGGAGGGAAGAGGAGGAAGAACCCGATCCTTGAGAGGTGGTAGAACACACCAAAGGCTATGATCATGCTGCCCACGAAGGCCCCCATCGGCGGGTCCCTGTAGACTAGGTAGGCGACGAGGAGGGCGACGATTACGGGCAACGGCTGCGGGAGTAAGGGTATCAGGGTGAAGGAGAGGGCCATGCTCAGAGCCGTAACGATGATGGTTATCGCGCGACCGGTCTGGTCCGTGAAGCTCTCATCGTTCAGGAAAGTGATGCTCATGGCCCAAACCCACCTTTTATATTAAGTACCCAATCCTTTTCTTATCCCCAGATGACCGAGTCCGGATTCGACGTCCTGAAGCAGATAAGGACCCATATCGACCGCATCAACCCAGTTCTCCCAAGCCAGTTGGCATTAACTGTGGGTCAGTTCGCCTTTAAAGCGTTGAGGAACCCCAAGCGCTTCAATGGTATTGACACGCCCACCCTCCTCCACATACTCCATAGGAAGGAGTTAGACCTTAAAACCGTTGAGATAACCCCTGATCCGGCCTCAACCCTCATGTTTGACACGGTCTTCGAGCCTCACTACTGGTTCGACATCCACTCCTACCTCGATGGAAACGTGGATTTTTCGAAGTCTCTCGATGAGACGATCTTCGACTACCACGACGAGGTCGTGATATCGGGCTCCCTCTCGGACGGCGTCACGGCAGGTGTCCTGCCCACCCTCAACTCGAAGCTGGTTAGAGATAAGAAAAACGCAGTCTTCCTAGCCGTTTTCCCGTCCATGGACTATAGCTCGGACGCCCTCTTCAACGCCTTCTCATCTCTGGGTCTTCTCCTCGGTGCGGAGACTGGACCCATCATCCTCCTAGATAACACCCGCCTGAGCCAGTTCATAGGGGTCAACAGGGGAGGGGGGCGACTGTCCAATGGGGATATTGTAGACTTCCTCGTCGAGCTGTTCCTGGACAAAAGGGGTCTTATAAGAGACTTGGTGAAGCAGTCCAACTCGTTCAAGGTGGATATGTTCACAGCCCTCATGGCTGCGGGGGCCAGCCTAGAGATCTACGAGAGTTTGAGGAACATCCTTGACATAACCCTTGAGCAGCCCCTCCTGGACTTCGACCTCTCCACCGCCCAGTTCGTCTACGTCCTGGTCAGGGCCCCCCTCAGGCTCCAGTATCAGCTCCCCAAGGGCTACATCGAGCTTGAGGTCAACAGCTGGCTCAAGGATGTGGCTGACCTCAACGCCCCGTTAATCTGCGAGCCCGTCTACGTTGAGGAGCACGGCGACAGGATCGACGTCGTCGTCCTCGTCGGGGGCTTCGAGACGGGGCACCTCTTCGAGACGATGGATAAGCGTATCTCTAGGTTCAGCACCCTCATCGTCGAGCACGAGCTCTACGAGAAGGAGATCTGGGGGAAGATAAGGAAGACCCTGCTTGACAACACGCAGAGGAAGATACAGGAGTCCTAGTAGTCCTTCTTCAGGATCTCCTTCAGTGAGGCCTTGTGCTCTATCAGGAACGACTTGGAGAGCCCCTTCTCGAAGTCCGAGGCCTTCCTGTTGAGGCGCTCCATCTCGTCGTAGGTCGCCAGGTCCTCCACGCGGCTCCTGCCTCCCACGACGACGACCCTTATCACCCAGGGGTCCCTGGCGTTTACCTCCCTCACGGTGATCGTCTTCGAGACGTCCCCCGTTACGTATCCTGCGAGGGCCGTGTAGAGCTCCTGTGTTAGGTCGGAGTCCCAGAGTCCCGGGGGGGTCTGCACGGTCACCCAGAGGTAGTCGGACCTGAAGCTGGACTTGAGCCCCATGATGTTGGGTGTGCGGTAGACCCTGACGACGCTCCTCATGTAGTCCTTGAAGTGCTCTACGTCCAGGATCTCCCTGAGGATCCCCTCCCTGCTCAGAGCCTCCTCCTGCTCCGCGAGTATCTTGTAGATGATCTTCACCTGCTCGTCCTGGGTTAGCTCCGTCGTCCTCTCGTAGAACCTCTTGGGCTTGATGATCTCTGAGAACAGCCGCTGGTACTCCTTGTTGAGGTCGAGGACGATGTTCAGCTTCTTCCGGTAGTCCGAGGTGACCTCGAGGTTCTTCAGGAGGTCGTTGTAGAGCTCTGTGACAACGTCGGTCTTCCCGATCTCTTCATTAGTGGTCAGCATCTCCTCGTTGATCACCCGGAGCTCCCTCTCAACCTCGTTGAGCTTCTCCTTGGCGTACCTCTTCTTCCCGAACCTGAAGAAGCCCCCCGACTCCTTCTCGTACTTCTGCTTGTCGAACTCCTTCCGCTTCTGCCTCTCCTCGAGCCTGTAGAGCTCGTTCTCCATGGTCTCCTTGCGGCCCCGGAACTTGCCTACGATGGCTTGGAGGTAGGTGAGGTGCTCGTCGATCATCTTCACCTCGTCGGAGGCGTGCTTCACCATGAGCTGGAGCAGGTGGTATAGGGTTGTGAGCTCGGCCTTGAAGTCCTGGAAGTTTATGGGCGGGAACTCGTCCTCTGGCAGGATCTCGTAGCGCCGGATCATGGCGTCGGTGAGGTGCCTCGTCTCGTTGTAGAACCTGAGGATGTCGAGGACCTTCTCCGTGACGTCGGCGAGGGTCATGAAGTCCTCCACGAGCTTCTTCTGCCTCACGCTCAGGAGCTGAGAGCTGGGCACGAGCTGCTGCAGGCGCTCGAAGACCGCCGTCTTGAGCTCAGAGAACTCGGAGTGGTTCCTCATCAGGTTCTTCATGAGCCCCTCCAGGCTGTCCTGGT
>CAYONH010000024.1:8397-10742 GCA_964405275.1 uncultured Candidatus Bathyarchaeia archaeon
AGCTGCTGCATCTCCTCCAGCTTGGACTTGAAGGCGTCGACGTAGGCGTCGACTGGGTAGTTGACCTTCACCATGCTCAGCGTGTGGATGCTGTTGTCGAGGAGGCCGACCTCGGTGCCTATGCCGCTCATGAGGTCTGCCATGTCGAAGTCCATGAGGACGTAGATCATCTCCGTGATCATCTGGTCGATCTCGTCTCGGGCGAGCATGATGTTCCCGGTCTTGGAGTAAGCGGGCATCAGGGGGAGGAAGAGGACGGAGTTGAAGGGGTTCCGGTACTCCTCGCCGAGCTTCTCCACCAGCTTCTCGTTGGTCTCCCTGTTGAGGAGAGCCGTGAGCTCGGTGACGGCGTTGAAGGCCGAGTAGCCCTTCGCCGGGGGGTCGTCACCCGCACAGGGCAGCACGCACAGTGCGAGGATCGGCACTCCTGAGCCTACGGACTTCCTGAGGTGGCGGGCGAAGTCGAAGACGATCCCGCTCCCCGTCCCTCCGCCCAATCCGAATAGCAGGAGGATGATTGGGGCGTTGATGGACGAGAGGGCGTGGTCCTTGTACATGTTGATGAGGGACTTTATGATACCCAGCTGGTAGTAGTTGAGGTTGTAGATGGCCTTGGCGAGGGACCTCCGCCGCCCCGCACCTCCGGCCAGGGGGGGGATCGCCACAGTTGAGGGCAGCCAGGGGTTGTACTCCTTAACCCTGATCCCCTCGTTGACCAGGTGCTCGCTGAACTTGTGATGGACGAAGTCGAACATCGCCTCGGCGCTCGGGAACTTGATGGACCTGGCGATGAGGCTGAGGCGCTCCCTGGGGACCCCGTTCCTCTTCATGGCGTCGAGGACCTTCGTGTGGGCCTCCTCGAGGCTCTTGATGTCGGGGTCGGCGATGTCCAGGGCCATGAGGGAGAGCCGCGTCACCCCGCTCTCCAGGAGCCCCATGGTCTTCTCGTTCTTCAGGAAAGACTCTACAATGTTTGTCCCCGCCCCGCCTAAGCCCACGAGGTGGATGACACCTGAGTATCCTATGTCAGACAACTATATTCCCTCCATATCCTTCAACCTCTCATTTATCTCCTGGAGCCTTTCCCCCAGGTTCTTATCTGTCCGGGCCGCCCTCATCGTGAGGCCCTCCAGCTCCCGGATCTGATCCTCTACTACCATGGACGTGAACGCGATCCTCCCCCTCGCCTTGAAGAAGAGTACGCCGAGTAGAACTACGAGCAGCCCCAGGCCACCCACCGCGGGGAGGAAGTACTGGTCGGCCAGGGTGGGCCCCGTCTCTATGGGGGGTATCTCGATCTCCAGCGGCTCGAGGATCGTCTTCGCCGTCTCTATGAAGCCCCTATCAGCCTGGGACTTGGCTAAGCTGATGTAGTTCTCGAAGACATCTGTGAATGCAGGGTCCACGCCGATCTCCTGATACTCCAATAGATCGGCCTCCCGCTCACCTAGGAAGAAGTTGTAGCTGTCTATCTCCGAGTCGATGATGGTGAGCACGACTTCGTCAAGCAGGTAGTATTCGGGTCCTGGTCCTCTCAACTGCAATGTGACGTGATCGATGGGGAAATGCAGCACCACGTTGCCCAAGTCGACCATAGTCAGGTCGCTTGGGACCCTCCCGAACGTGGAGATGACATACCTTCCTTCTATCTGCCAGAAGTTGAATGTGGGAACGTTCGGGTTGTAGTCATCTGTTACATTGAGGTTTACCGTGTGGATCTCCCAGTAGCGATCTATGGAGTCGGCGTGGTTCAGGTTCACCCACAGGCTGAGATTGGCGTAGGGAGCGGACAGACCGACGTCGAGGGTCACCGTGATGTTGTACTCAGCCCCGGCGAACATCGGGGCGTTCGATATGGTCCTCCCGGTCTCGTAGTCATGTTCGAAGACGAGCTGCTTCGTGGTCATGTCCACCACGCTGTACGAGACGAGCCATCTCTCCTCCTGTCCTTCAGCGGGTACTGTGGCGGAAACTAGGCATAATATCACTAAGAGGAAAAAAATTCCTTGTCTCTTCAAATAGCTGCCCCCTCCAACTATGGATACGGCGTTATTAATTTAACTTGTGCGCCTAGTGTTCAGTTGCTTTTAACACCGTTTTTATTATTTTTAGGCAGGAAGTTCTTCAGAAAATGGGGTGAAAGAGGTAAAAACCGGTCAGGATCAAGCCTTAGAGACGTGGAGAGACTGAAATTTGGGAGGTCAGTAGGTTTGGGAGACGTAAGCTATGTACTTTGCCTCGTCTCCGCAGACCATGCAGGGGCCCGTGGGCTCATCGCTCCCATCCCAGAGGGTGCCCCTCACCTCTCCCGCCACCTGGTCCTTCAGCTCGAAGGCGCAGCTGGG
>CAYONH010000024.1:10842-13763 GCA_964405275.1 uncultured Candidatus Bathyarchaeia archaeon
ACTAGGCCGTTGTTGTCTCCGTGGTGGGCTATGGTTGCCGCCAGGGTCCTGCCGAAGCCCATGCCGTAGCATGTGTTCGAGACGTACCTGTGGCTGCCCTCGTCGTCCTCGTATGTTACGTCGAAGGCCTTCGCGAAGTTCTCCCCGAGGTTGTGCACCGTCCCTATCTGACTGGACTTGCCGTCCGGATTCCAAGTATCGAAGGCGAGTGTGTAGACGGCGCCGGCGAACTTGTCGAAGTCGGGGCGCTTCAGGATTATATAGCTCAGGCCGAGGGCGTCATAGATCTTCCTGTAGATCTCGACGGCTACCTGCACCTGGCGCTCAGCGTCCTCGAAGTCAACGTGGGCCGTGTGGCCCTCGTTCCAGAGGAACTCCCTCCCCCTGTACAGGGGTCTTGTGGCCTTGGTCTCGTAGCGGTAGACGTTGCATGTCTGGTGCATCCTGAGGGGCAGGTCGGCGTGGGACCTTATCCAGAGCTTGAACATCGGGTAGATGGCGGTCTCCGACGTCGGCCTGAGGATGAGGCGCCTCTCCAGCTCGTTGTCCCCGGCGTGGGTGATCCAGAAGACCTCCGCGGAGAAGCCCTCGATGTGGTCCTCCTCCTTCTGGAAAGCGTCCTCGGGTATCACCACGGGGAACTGCATGGGCTGGTGGTCAACCTCCTCAAGCATGTTCTCGAGCATCTGGTAGATGCGTTTCACTATGCTGTAGCCCCAGCCGGTGTAGACTGTGAAGCCCTTCACGGGGTAGCGGTCGTCGGCTATATGGGCCTCTAGCAGTATCTTGTCGAACCACTCGCTGAAGTCCTCGAATTTTTGGTCAGAATTAACCTTATCGCTCATTCCTTTCACCTACTCGTTTAGTATGGTTGTGACTAGAAACAGTGGTTTTTTCTGGGTTATTCCGACGGAATGTATTCACCCATTCTTAACCTCGTGTAGATTCCATTTGATAAATTTAATCTTTCCGGATTAAGCCATTTTGCCAATCTACTTGCGTGAACCACATCATTTAGATTAAACCTGTATCCAGATAGCCCTGTTTGAGAGCCATGTAGTGCAAGCTTTTAATCATCCTTCACCCGGTTTAAACGAGCGTCATGAGGGTCATCCTCGTCGTGAGGGACGGCTGGGGCTACTCCGAGGAGAAACACGGAAACGCGGTCTCCCTCGCCCATACCCCAAACAACGACAGGTACATGGAGGAGTACCCTTGGACTCTCCTCAAGTGCACGGGTAACGCCATCGGAGTCCCTGAGGGAACCCAGGGCGGAAGCGAACCGGGGCACCTCACCATGGGCGCAGGGAGAGTCGTGTGGCAGCCCCTCGAGGAGATAAACAAGGGCATCGAGGACGGAAGCTTCTACAGCAACCCCGCACTCCTCGATGCCGTTCATCACGTGAAGGATAAAGGGAGCAAGCTCCACCTCATGGGGCTCCACAGCGACCAGGGCATCCACGGCACCACCCATCACCTCTACGCCCTGCTGGAGCTCGCTAGGAGGGAGGACCTGAAAAGGGCCTTCATCCACTGCTTTCTCGATGGGCGGGACGTCCCGGAGAGGAGCGCGAAGAGGTTCATAGGGGAGACCCTGAGGCAGATCGAGGAGAAGGGCGTAGGAGAGATCGCCTCCCTGATGGGCAGGTACTACGCCATGGACCGGGACACCAACTGGGAGCGCACGGAGAGGGCCTACGACCTACTCACACGTGGAGAGGGCTACAGGGAGGTCGATGCCCTTGGAGCGATAGACAAGGCCTATGGAAGGGGGGACGAGTCTGACTACTACCTTGAGCCCATGGTCATCAAGGGGGTGGGGGGAGAGCCCCTGGCGACCATGGAGGACGGGGACGCGGTCATATTCTGGAACTTCCGGTCTGACCGTGCAAGGCAGATAACCTACGCGTTGACACAACCCGAGTTCGATGGATTCCAAAGGCGCAGATTCCCCGGAGTCCACTTCACCTGCATGAGCGTGTATGATCAGAGCCTTGATCTACCGGTCGCCTTCCCACAGAAGAAGGTCGAGAACAACATGGGGAAGGTCCTCAGCGAGCACGGTATGAGGCAGCTCAGGATCGCTGAGACCGAGAAGTACGCCCACGTCACCTTCTTCTTCAACAGTCAGGTGGAGGAGCCGTACCCCGGGGAGGACAGGATCCTTGTTCCAAGCCCAAAGGTTCCGAGCTATGACGTAAAACCCGAGATGAGCGCACCCGAGATCACCACACGTCTCCTGCCAGAGATACACAAGGGCGTCTACGACTTCATCCTGGTGAACTACGCCAACGGTGATCTGGTGGGCCACTCTGCGGACCTTGAAGCGGGTATCAAAGCGTGCGAGGCAGTGGATAGATGCGTCGGTGAAGTTGTCGAGACGGGGTTATCCGAGGGTTACGTTGTCATTGTCACTGGTGACCACGGGAACATAGAGACCATGTTCTATCCCGATGGAACACCCAATCCGTCCCATGGAGTCAATTCGGTGCCATTCATTGTTATCAGCGATGAGCCGAATCTAAGAAACATCGAGCTAAGAAGTAGCCTTGGGCTCAGCAGCATCGCCCCCACAATCCTATCGCTCATGGGAATCGAGCTACCCCGAGAGATGACCGGAGCGAATATTATCAAAGTAGAGGATATTTGAAATAGGATAATTCTCAGAAAGAGGAATCCTGTGCGTTGGAGATTCGAAAATCTTATCTTGAAATAGGATCATTAAACGCTATGCATAAGACCTCCCAGTGCGGTCCCTTTTCATCGTTTAGAATTTGCACCCACGTATTCGGTCTCATAAGTCACGTGCTCATATCGGAGGCTCGCTTTTGACAAAGAAGACCGGTTTTGATACGGAAAAGTACCTGAACGCCCAGGTAGGCCGCATTCTGGAAAGGGTTTCCCAATTCGACAAGCTCTAC
>CAYONH010000024.1:13863-15684 GCA_964405275.1 uncultured Candidatus Bathyarchaeia archaeon
GGACTTCGGCCTAACCTACGAGGACCAGATCCTCAAGGACATCAGCGACCTCCGTAAGCTGGGGCTGGACGTCTCAGCCGTCGTGATAAACCGCTACGAGGGGGAGGGAACCGCGCTCAAGTTCAAGCAGAGGCTGGAGAACAGGGGCATCCGGACCTTCATCCACTACGAGATCCCCAACTACCTGACTGACATGGCTCTAGTCGTCAGCGACGAGGGGTACGGCAAGCCCGAGTACGTGCCAACCGATAAGCCCATAGTCATAGTGACTGCCCCCGGTCCCGGGAGCGGGAAGATGTCGTTCGCGATGTCAATGGTGTATCAGGAGAGGAAGAGGGGGGTCAAGGCGGGCTTCGCGAAGTTCGAGACATTCCCTATCTGGAACCTGGAGCTCAACCACCCCGTGAACATCGCGTACGAGGCTGCCACCGCTGACATGGGGGACTACAACCTCGTTGATCCCTTCCATCTTGAAGCCCACGGGGTCACCGCCATCAACTACAACAGGGACGTGGAGAACTTCGCAATTATGAAGAAGATCATCGAGAAGATGGTACCAGCCGACGACCCGATGGCGGAGATCAGATCCCCCACGGACATGGGGGTCAACATGGCTAAGGAAGGGATAGTCGATGACGGGGCAGTCAGGGAGGCCAGCAGACAGGAGATAGTCAGGCGCCACTTCAGATACAAACGGGAGTTCGTGGAGGGCGAGACGACCCACGACACGCTGGAGCGGATGGAGGCCATCATGGAAAAGGTGGAGGTCACACCCATGGACCGCAGCGTGGTCCTCCCCGCCAGAGAGGCAGCAGAGGACGCGAGGAGGAGGAGCCACGAGGGTAAGGGGGTCAGGGGCATCTTCTGTGGAGCAGCCATCGAGATCTGCGACGACGCTGGGACGAAGACGATGATACAAGGGAAGAACTCCCCTCTCCTCCATGCGGAGTCAGCGGCCCTACTGAACGCTGTGAAGACTCTCGCTGAGGTCCCAGACGATGTCGAGGTGATCTCAAGGCCGGTCATAGAGAGCATGATATTGTTGAAGAAGACCATGGGACTGAGTAGCACATCTCTGAACGTCAAAGAGGTCCTCGACGCACTCGCAGCCAGCGCTGTATCGGACGAGAACGCCCTTAGGTGCATCGACTCCCTGTACAGGCTCAAGGATTGCGAGATGCATACCACCCATCTCATGGATGTAGAGGACGAGAACCCCCTGAAGAGACTGGGCCTGAACGTCACCACTGACGCAAGACTCACCTTCGCCAACGGGTATAACGGCTGAACCGTTTCATCTAATATTTAGGCGGAAATGTTAAGACGGCTTTAGGTCCAAGTACCTACTGAATCCGAGATGAGTATGAAGGACCGTTTCAGGGGGAAGGACTTCCTCACCCTCATGGACTACAGCCCAGTCGAGGTCAGCTACATGCTCGACGTAGCACAGGAGTTCAAGCGGATGAGAATGATCAAGGAGCCCCACGACTACCTAACGGGTCGCACCATCGCAATGGTCTTCGAGAAGCACAGCACCCGCACCAGATTCAGCTTCCAGGCCGCCATAGCCCACCTGGGGATGCAGAGCTTCTACTCGACCCCCCAGACGATGCAGCTGGCCCGGGGGGAGCCCATCAAGGACACTGCGAGGATCCTGGATAGGTACTGCGACTCGCTGGTCATCAGGACGTACGGTCAGGACGTGGTCGAGGAGTACGCCGAGTACATGACGAACCCCGTGATCAACGCCCTCACCGACCTCACACACCCGTGCCAAGGACTAGCTGACCTCCTCACAATACGGGAGCACAAGGGAAAGAT
>CAYONH010000025.1:0-15288 GCA_964405275.1 uncultured Candidatus Bathyarchaeia archaeon
CGAAGAAGACTGTGCCCTCAACGGCGTCCCTGTAGCTTTTCCCCTCAGATCTCTCCGAGGCCGCAAGGCAGGATATCTCGAACCACGGGTGGCCCACCAGGGCCTCCACGATGTTCTGGCCGGCCGCGCCGGTCGCCCCAAGCACGCACGCTCTCATCTTACTCATCATGATCACCCGAAGAACTCACCGTAGACGGCGCACACCGCCAGGGGCAGGTCCTCGTCGTCCACGCTGAAACGTATGATGTTCTCGCTGTAGGGCTGCGTCGCCTGCTCGATGTTCACCCCGTGCCTGGCGATGACGCTCGTCACCCTGCTCAGGAAGCCCCTCACCCCCTTCATCCCGGAGCCCACGATGCTGAACGTCCCCTTCCTCCCCTCCAACGCCGAGACGTTCACCGCCACCTCCAGGCTCCCCAACGCCTCCATCGCCGCCCCCACATGGTCCTCGGGCATGAGCAGCGAGATCTGGTAGCCCGAGATGCTGATGTACCGCACGTCCACACCGACCCGGGCCAGCGCCTCGAAGACCCTGGCGTAGACCTCAGTCGGAGTCCGCGACTGGGTGGGCAGGAACCGGATCCCCCAGAGGTTCCTCTGGAAGCTAATCGCCTTGGGCCTCCCGTACCACGCCCCGTTCCCGTTGCCGTCCTCCGGCCCGATCATGGTGCCCCGGGCCACGGGGTCGGCGAAGTCCTTCACGTGGAACCTGATGTCCCCCATGATCAGGGGGTTGAGCACCTTGTAGTGGACCACCTTGATCCTCTCCTCACGCATCAGCTCCGACGCCTCCACGTAGCTGAGGTAGGGTATCACCTCCGGCTCAGGCAGCACACCTAGCCTCCCGTTCACCGGGGAGCGCTTAACCTCCTCCAGGAACTCGGGGTCGATGGTCATCACCCCCTTCTGGTCCACGTACTTCACCACCGCCTTCGCCCCCAGGCAGTAGGCGAGGCAGACCGCCGTGTCGTCCGAGCCGCCCCGGCCCAGGATGGAGATCCTCCCGCCCTCGCTCCTCCCGGAGAACCCCGCAACGATGGGCACCACCGAGCCCTCGATGACGCTGCCCAGCTTGGCCTGCACGTTCACCCGGGTCCTCTCCAGGTTCACCAGTGCGTCCCTGTAGTTCTCATCGGTGACGAGGAGCTCCTCCCCGGCGAAGAGGCGGCCCTCCACCCCCCTCGCCCCCAGGTGCTCCCCGAGGACGTGGCTGCTGAAGTTCTCGCCCCGGGACACGGCGAAGGCGTAGGCGGAGTCGTTGAGCTCCCCCGACGACCCGATGTAGCCCAGGACGTGCTCCAGCTTCTGGAACTCGTCTCTCAGTGCCTTGGTCGCCTCGACGCCCTCGGGGAGCGCCCCGACGTAGTCGCCGAGGAGGTCCTCGATGAAGAAGCCGAGGTCGAAGTCGTCCTCGTAGAGCACCATCTCCACGGCGTCGATTATCCTGTCGGTCACCCCCTTCATCGCGGAGACCACGGGGAGGGGCAGGACTCCCCCCTCCAGCTCCTTCGCCACGAGGTCAGCCGCGAGGCCGAAGTCCTCCCTGTCCTTGAGGATGGAGCCGCCGAACTTGAGTACCTTGACGTCCACTTCCATGCACTTCCCTAGTTCTTCCGTTTCAGCGCCCTCTCGACGCTGGCGATGTCGGCATCGATGACGATGGGCCGATTAGCGTACGTCTGCTCCACCCCCTTGATGGATCCTGTGTGATATTGAACCGAGGCGTCCGGGTCCTTCAGGAGATTCCCCGTTAGGACGCAGACCACCTCCTCCCCGGGGCCTATGACCCCCTTCCCGACGAGCTTCCTGACGCCCGCGACGGACGCAGCCGAGGCGGGCTCACAACCTATGCCGCAGCCGTCCACGATGGCCTTGGCGTCCATGATCTCCTGGTCGGAGACCTGATCCACGACCCCCTCCGTCTCGCGCACCGACCTCAGGGCCTTCTTCCAGCTCACCGGGTTACCTATCTTGATGGCCGACGCGACCGTCGACGGCTTCATGGGCTCCAGGACCTCGCCCCCCTCCTCCCAGAGCCTGTAGAACGGATTCGCCCCCTCGGCCTGTATCGAGGCGATCCTGGGGACCTCGTCTATGAGGCCCAGCTCCACGGCCTCCCTCAGGGCCTTACCGAAGGCCGAGGTGTTCCCCAGGTTCCCGGCGGGGACGGCGATCCAGTCAGGTGGCTCCCAGCCCCTCTGCTGGATCATCTCGAATATGATGGACTTCTGCCCCTCGATGCGCCACGGGTTCACCGAGTTGAGGAGGTAGAGCCCCAGCTCCCCCGAGGCCTCCTGGACGACCCGCATCGCGTCGTCGAAGTTCCCGCTGATCTGGAGCACCTTCGCCCCGTAGGAGAGGGCCTGGGCCAGCTTCCCGAAGGCGATCTCCCCCTCCGGTATGAACACGACGCAGTCGATGCCAGCCTGAGCAGCGTAGGCGGCGAGTGATGCTGAGGTGTTTCCCGTTGAGGCACACGCCACGGCCTTGACGCCAAGGCGCACGGCCTCCGAGATGCCCACCGTCATCCCCCTGTCCTTGAACGAGCCTGACGGGTTCTCGCCCTCGTGCTTCACGGCCAGGTCCTCCAACCCCACGTACTTCCCCAGCCTGGGATGGGAGTAGAGGTTGGTGTTCCCCTCAGGCCTTGAGACCACGTGGCCCACATCGATTGCAGGGTTTATGATCTCCTTGTACCTCCAGACGCCGCTAGAGTAGGGCGTCTTCATTGAGCCCAGCCTCTCGTCGAATGTCTCCCTCTCCACGTGGCCGAACTCGTGAATCACCTCCAGCAGCCCTCCGCAGTCGCACCTGAACCGGATCCCCGGCTCGTAGACCATCCCACAGTCGATACACTTGAACTCTGAACCCATCTAGATCACCGTCGCTCCCAGCTTGCTCGGCCGTGTAAGTATGACCCTGCTGTCGACGTCGGCATCTCCGAAGGCCTCGGCCATGGCCTCCCCTATCTCCTCCGAGTTCTCCCCGACGGCGAACAGGGAAGGCCCCCCACCGGCTATTGAGCAGCCGTACGCCCCGGCGTCGAGGGCGGCCTGCTTCACATTCCAGAAGTTGGGTATCATCTCCGCCCTGTAGGGCTCTATGAGGTGGTCGTTGATGCTCCTCCCGAAGAGCACCGGGTCACCGATTGCCACGGCTGCCACCATCCTCGAGGCGTACCCCACGTTGAGCACCGCCTCCTTGAGCCCCACCTTCTCCGGAAGCAGGGACCTGGCCAGCCTCGTCTTGTTCTCGTAGTAGACATCGGGCAGGACGACGACCATCTCAACCTCGGGGGGGTCCAGCCGGATCACCTCGTATTCATGCCCCACCATCGTGAACCCCCCCAGAAGCGACGCGGCGACGTTATCCGCGTGGGGGCTTCCCGAGACGGCTCCCTCCCCCACGGCCGCCAGGTAGACGTACTCCCTCTGAGACAGCTCAAGCCCTAGCATCTCACGCACCCCGAGGGCGGTCGCCGCCGCCGAGGATCCGGAGGAACCCATCCCCTTCCCGATGGGCACCCTCTTCTCAATATAAATCCTGAAACCGTGATCGAGGCCGCGGCTCTCCATGACGTGGAATGCTACGGCCCCGGCGCTGTTCGATTCGGCCTCCACGGGAATCGTGTTGGCCCCGTCTCCTGAGGCCGTGATCTCGATCTTCCTCTCCGGAATCGCCTCTAGGCTTACAGTGTCACCTATACCGTCGAGGGCTATACCAAAAACGTCGAACCCAGGTCCAAGGTTAGCAATAGAGGCGGGCGCGTACACGCGGATCTGTTTGACAGTCACCTGGCACACCGTTCACCTTGCCAGCCCTGAAAGACGCCCATTGTGTTAATAAGTTTTCTGGATATGTATTCCAATACAATATTTCGGGGACAACTCCCGCGGATGTTAAAAACATCCTGAACCAGAGCTGGATACGATCAAGCCTTGACGAAACGTTTTCCTGAGGGATTCCTCTGGGGGACCGCGACATCGGCCTTCCAGGTCGAGATGGGCAGAGGAAGCCCGAGCAAGGACTCCGACTGGTGGGCTTGGGTCCACGACGAAGAGAACATAAGGCGCAAGATTGTGAGTGGAGACACGCCCGAGGATGGCCCCGGCTCTTGGGAGCTCTACGGTGAGGACTTCCGCCTCGCCAAGGAGGAGCTGGGGAACAACGCGATCAGGATCTCCATCGACTGGGCCCGCATCTTCCCCAATCCGACCACTGGCGTCGAAGTGGATGCCACCCGAGATGAGCATGGAGACGTCTCCCATGTAGAGGTTAACGAGGGAGGCCTCCGAGAGCTGCAGGGGCTGGCGGATCCCGAGGCCGTAGAGGGCTACCGGGAGATCCTCCAGGAGGCCAAGAGGCGGGGGCTGACGGTGATGCTCACACTCTACCACTGGCCCATCCCCTCATGGCTCCACGACCCCATCGCATGCAGGGACGACGTCGACTCGGCCCCACTCCAGGGATGGCTGGACCAGCGCATGATCGTCGAGTTCGCCAAGTACACCGCGTACGCGGCTCGCGCCTTCGGTGACCTCGTCGACCTCTACGCGACCATCAACGAAGCCCGCATCGTGGGGCAGCACGGCTACCTCTCCGACCCCCCCGAGTTCCCGCCCGGCCTTTACAGCCCGGAGCACTTCATGACGGTCCTCCACCACCTCTCCATCGCGCACGCCGTCTCCTACGACCAGGTAAAGAGATGGGATAGTACGTCGACATCGGATCTGGGCCCCGCCACCGTCGGAGTCGTCTGCGTCCTCCAGTACTTCGACCCAGCCGACCCGGGGAACCCGAAGGACGTCGAGGCCGCCAGGTTCGTCGAGTACCTCTACAACGAGTGGTTCCTCAACTCTATAACGAAGGGGGACTTCGACGTCAACCTGGACGGCACCATAGAGCCCCACGAGCAGCGCCCCCACATGGTCCGGGGCTGCGACTTCATAGGCGTCAACTACTACACCCGGTGGTTGGTGAAGCACGCCGTGAAGGGCGGAGACCCGAGATTCGACTACGCGCTGGGCCCCAGCGACGGGGAGCGCACCGACTCCAACTGGGACGTCTACCCCCCAGGCCTCAGGTACGTCGTCAACTGGGTCTACGCCAGGTACAGGCGCCCTATCTACATCACAGAGAACGGGATAACGGACTCCAAGGACGAGAGGCGCGTCGGATACCTCCTGGACCACCTGGGGCAGCTCCACGCAGCCATCGAGGACGGGGTCCCCGTTCTGGGCTACTTCCACTGGTCACTCATGGACAACTTCGAGTGGGCCGACGGCTACAGGATGCGGTTCGGCCTCTTCAACGTCGACCGGGAGACCAAGGAGAGGACCCCCACGAAGGCGGTGCCCGTCTACAGGGAAATAGCTTCAAGTAACATGCTCCCGGAGTGAGTCTGCGCGCACGGCATGACCTTTGACTTCGATCCATAACCCTTTTTTTTTATCAAGGTAGTTATTTTAATATTATGCTAAAAAATAATTCAAGAAACATCACAATAGTCGTGATTGTCCTTGCCCTGTTATCATGGGGTATAATGAATATATCCGACAAGGAAACGACGGACTCAGCGACCAATGTTACTGATGATAACGAGGAGACCGAGGTAGAAACTGAGGTTGAACCCGAGCGTGAATACCGTGCCTATCAAAAGGCCGTTATGAACCTGAACGATGCCTTGGATGAGAACATCTCAAGCGAGTTGAGTCAGGTCTTCGGTATGGTATACGTAGACCCTGAATATAACACCGTTCACCTGGTGGTGACGAAGACGGATAACGCGTCAAAGCTTCTCTTCATTGTAGCCATGGATCCCGAGGAAGGTGTAAAAATCCTATTTCACAAGGGCCCCGCAAATCATCTGCAGCTGGAGAAATGGTCGTGGGTGATAAACGGGGCCATGTTAAGGCTTAGGAAAAAGGGAGTTGAATGTAACGGTTATCAAATCAATACGGAGGGTAAAATCGAAGTGCTGCTATCTGATCCTTCCCCCGAGAACTTGGAGATCCTGTTTGACGAGATTGGTGACCGAGTGCCCCGTGAGGCCCTAGTGATTACGAAAGGAAGTCCAGCAGTAGCTGAACCTCCTGTAGCAGAGCCTAGCGAGCCTTGAGGAGGCCCAGTTGGCGTCAACAGAGAGAAGGTCAGTCCTATCAGAATACTATTGGTTGGGAGATAATTGACCCTTAATGATCCTCTAACAAGTTGAATTCTTCTATCTTGATAGTAAGTACGCACGTTGTATTTCCTCCTTTTACCTAATATTGAAGTGATATCCCGAATGAAGTCGCTGAATTCTGTAGGGAAACAGCTTCAAGTAACCTGCTCCATGAATGGTTGACGTGATGTCCATCAGGGAAGTCATGAGGGGCAACCTCCTCATCTTCACCGTAGGAGACACGCTCCGCCAGCTCTCCATGTTCATCACCTTCCCCTTCTTCAGCCTCTACGTCCAGGAACTCGGAGGCAGCATGGTGGACATCGGCATCGTCAACAGCCTCCGCCCCCTCACCGCCCTCTTCGCCTACCCCATCGCCGGCTACATCGCCCACCGCTACAGCAGGGTCAAGGTCATCGCCGCCACCATCTACCTCACAGCCCCCTTCTGGTTCATCTACGTCTTCGCCCGGGACTGGAGGAGCCTAGCCCTGGGGAACCTCCTCCAGGGCCTCATGACCTTCTACTTCCCCGCCTCCAACTCCCTCATGGCCGACTCCATCCCCCCGGACAAGCGGGGCCTCGCCTACTCCCTTTGGTGGGCCATCCCCAGCGCCGTAGGGATTACCTCCCCGTACATCGGGGGCTACCTCACCACGAGGTACGGCGTCGTCCCCGCCATGAGGTTCCTCTACATCCTGACCTTCGCGGTCGCCATGTTCAACGGCACCATGAATCTGAAGCTCTTGAAGGAGCCCCCCCGAGAGGAGCCCGAGGAGGGAAACCCGGGAGTCTTCAGGATGCTCGCGGACTCGTACAGGGACATGCTGGCGGTGCTGACCTGGCTCCCCCGGGGGCTCAAGGCCTTCGCCGTGATGCTGGCGCTGGGCTTCTTCTTCAACAACATGATGACCTCCTACTGGGTGGTCTACAGCGTCCAGGTCCTCGGGCTGACAAAGCTCCAGTGGGGGACCGTCCTCCTCATCGCGGCGGTGACGAACGTCGCCCTCCTCCTCCCCGCAGGCATCATCGTCGACAGGCTGGGCACCAAGAGGACCCTAACAGCCGCCCTGGCGGCCGCCGCCGTCCCCCTCCTCCTCTTTCCCTTTAGCAGGGGGTTCTGGGACATCACCCTCGTCTTCGTCGCTCTAACCCTGGCGAACTCGGTCCTCACCTCGGGGGCCCCCGCCCTCATGGCCCAGATGGTTCCTTCGGAGATGAGGGGGAGGGTCATGGCGGCCCTGGGCCAGGGGATGCTCGTTATAAACACGAGGGGGAGCGGGGGAGGCGGACCGGGCATGGGGGCAGTGCTTACCATCCCATCGATCTTGGGTGCCATTGTCGGCGGCTACGTCTACGAGTACAACCCAGTGCTCCCCTGGATGATGATGGGTGTCGCTATGCTCCTTAGCGCCCTGATAAACGCGTTCCTCGTATCGGTCCCCGAGCCGGGGGAACGGATAGACGCCGGGTAGCTTCCCCGGATCCATGTTAGGGAACTGGAGAACGGCTCCCTCCTAGGAGCCCAGAATCGTTTTAATTATTCGCCCGTTAGACCACGCTGAGCGTTGAGGATACCAGGGAACATAGAGGGGATCGCCTACAGGCTAGTCGCCGCAGGCATAGCCCTGGACCACCTCTCAACCCGGATTGGGCTGCTGAACCCCATGATACGGGAGTTCAACCAGTTCACGGTGAACCTCGCCCAGAACAACCTCTGGCTCCCCTTCGACGCCTTCATGCTCTCCGTCGCCATCGCCATACCCGCCCTCTTCATCAGGAAGACCCGCCTCGACGGCAGGAAGATCATGCTCCTGTTCCCCCTCATCTTCGGCGCGGCCAGGCTGGGGGCAGCCCTCCACAACTTCGCCCTGATAATCCTATGGGCCTAGTCCTCAGTGGCGCGGAAAATGGTTTCCTCTGAAAGAAAATGTGGATAGAATGGGATTCTTGAGCTATGGACGGCTCAGCGGATCTCCATCTCGATGTAGACCTCGTTGGGCACCCGGATCCGCATGATGCTCCGCATCACCCGCTCCCGGGCGTCCACCTCGATGAGGCGTTTGTGCCCCCTCCTCTCGAAGCGGTCCCAGGTGTTGCTACCATACTCGCAGGGCGTCCAGCGCGTTGGCACCATGAGCTTCTTCGTCGACAAGGGGATGGGGGCCCACTAGCTTGACGCCGATCTACTTGGCGATGTCCCTGATCTCCTGGCCCCTCTAACACCGTAACTGACATGCATGTACCGACTAGGCAAATTAAGAATCTGCACTATCGAACACTTAACCCTCGAGGGGCCTCAGTTGTATGTCCTGTTGATGGCGAGTTCGGCTATGTCGGCCGAGTAGTGGCTGATCTTCTTGACGCCCTCCCGGATGGTCACGATCTGGGAGAGGGAAGAGAGGTCATTGTACTTACCGAAGTAGGGGATGGGGGTGATCTTGCTGTAGAGCTCGTTGATCCTGTTCTGGGTGTTGATGATCTCGTTGGTGTGGGTTAGGTCCTTCATTAGGAACGCCCTCACAGCCTTGTCGTAGGTGTTGAAAGCGATCTCCGCCGCCTCCTGGATAATGGAGAGAACGTTCTCCGGCATCGGTATCTCCTTGTCCATGATGGCGATGAGGCTCTCCCCCATCTGAGCGATGTGGAAGGCGATCCGTGCGATCCTGTGGACGAGTGTCTGGAAGTCCAGGCAGTCAAAGGAGTCAAGTCCCAGCTTGTCGGCGAGGGACGGGTTGATCGCCGCTAGTCTGATGAGCCTGAGCACGAGGAACATGAGCTGGTCGACGTCATCCTCTAGGGTACTGATGGCCCTGATGAGGTCCCGGTCCAAGCTGACGAAGGAGCCCAGGATGTCCTTGCACATGGAGTAGGTGATTATGTGCATCCTCTCGACGCTCGAGACCACCGATGCCTTGGACTCGTCGAGTAACGTGTTTATGGTGATCCGCCCCACATCGGCCTCAACGATCATCATGTAGAGCCTGCTCGTAATCTTCCTTATGACCGCGTTCTGTTCGAGGGTAAAGTACCTGTTTGAGGTAAGCTTAATCGTAGAGTAACCATTGAGGAATCCGGCGATAACCTGCCTCACGATTGAATCTTCGTCCTCCTCGAAACCTACAAGGATGTGGAGCTCCCTCTTGTCTAAGAGGTTAGGGTCCTTCGCGGATCTGACGAGGAGAGTCTTGTCCCTCTGCACCGTCATGGTGACGGACTCCCCCTTGGAGAGGTTGTTCGAGTTCAGCCAGTACTTGGGAAGGGTGACGGCCATCGAGCTCCCGAGGGACATGATCTTGCGGGTTTCCATCTATACTTGAAGAGGGAGGGGCATTGATATAAGTTATTAAAATAAATATTAATAAATTTAAATCAGTATATATTGATATCAATCGGATTATAATGATGTCAATAATAATAGTGAAATATATATAAACGTTGTATAAGAACATCGCCTCAGGGGCACGCGGACTTCCTCTGAGGCTAAGATGTTGGATCCTACCGATATCTGGAGTGGGTGGCCTCACCGGTGGACCGTGTCATCCCGCATGGATGATTCAAAATGGGAAAGTTGGTTATAACCGGTTGGAGCGCAGTTCTGAGATGCAATTCCTGTGGACACGAGCAGGAGTCTAGACAGTATGGGACATGGGAGATCGACTCAGCTACCATCTCACCTTGTGAAAGATGCGGAAAAGTCACCGCCCATACCATCGTAAGGAAGATAGCGGAAACATTGGACTACGTTGATATCCTGAAAGACCATAAGGCGACACTCCCCCTAGACGGGTAGGCCCCTGTGGACGCTGGATCATGAGATGGATTTATGGTTGAAAATAACCCCCGTTTTCTTCACGTCGCCGCAGCTCAGGTCGGCCCCATCTATGAGGACGAGCCCCGAGACGAGACAGTGGAGCGCCTCATAACTCTCCTCGAGGAGGCGGCCAAGAGGAATGTAGATCTCGTCTGCTATCCCGAGTGCGCCCTCACCACCTTCTTCCCCCGGATGATCCTCAACGAAAAGAGGCTCCTCGGATACTTCGAGAAGTCCATGCCCAGCCCTATAGTGCAGCCCCTCTTCGACAGGGCGAGGGAGCTTCAGGTCGGCTTCGCCCTCGGTTATGCCGAGCTTGACGGCGATAGGCGTTACAACACGTCGATCCTCGTGGGGAAGGACGGCGAGGTCATCGGGAAGTACAGGAAGTCCCACATTCCGGGCACCTACGAGCCTGTGCCCGGGCAGAGCCATCAGCACCTTGAGAGGCGCTACTTCATGGAAGGTGACACCGGCTTCCAGGTCTGGGACGCCTTCAACGGCAAGATGGGGATGGCCATCTGTAACGACAGGAGGTGGCCGGAGACTTGGAGGTGCCTAGGGATCCAGGGAGTCGAGCTCGTCATAGTGGGTTGGAATACTCCGTCGACCCACTACAGAACCGCTCGATCCTACAGCAGGCTCGCGGAGTTTCACAATAGGCTCTCCCTCCAGGCTGGATGCTACCAGAATGGGACTTGGGCAGTGGGTGTCGCCCACTGCGGCGAGGAGGCGCCCGGATACGTCCTCATGGGCCAGAGCATGATTGTGTCCCCCCTTGGGGAGGTCATAGCCATGTCCTACTCCCTCAGGGACGACCTCGTGGACGCGGTCATCGACCTCGACGCCGGGCGGGAGATAAAGGAGGGCGTCTTCAACTTCGATCTCTACAGGAGGCCTGAACTCTACACGCCGATCACGAGCCAGGCACCCCACAAGGCTAACAGCGGTAAACCGAATGCTTACATAACTACGCGTATGCACCCATGATGTCGGCGCACTTCAGACTCTCATGGAGAGGGAGTCGAGCATCCTTGCGCCTGGTTTCTCGAAGAGTTTCATGCCGTTGGCGTGGTCGTCGAGATTGTGGAAAGAGAGGACGTGAAAAAGCCTGCCATGACTCCGAAACGGGTGAACAGCTAGGCACCAACGTCTTCTTCATCTTCTAGGTGGACGACATCAGGTTTGGCCAAACTGACAACCTCAGGCGCACATTGGGCCTTGAGTAGCTGGCGGAGATGGGTGGCGTGGACATCCTGTTCGCAGTGATAAGCGGCAGATCTCAGCCTAACATTGAGCTCCTGAGGTCCATGGTGGTCCATCTCTGTGCACTACCACGTGGAGGAGATTATCTTCCCTGGCTCAAGATGTCGGACGTGGAAGACTACGTCAGAGGCAGACCCCACGAGGCTGTAGGTCAACTCCTGGACCTACTTAAAAGAAGATCTTCCCGAGCTGCTCGAATACCACATGTACAAGCTCAGGGGTAGGAGTTCCGCTATCTGAGGTTAGCTATTGCTAAGAAGGTATCTATTAAATGTAAAAAAATGGTTAAAATTCAGATTAAGGAAACGAAAGCATCTGAATGGCTCAGCGGATCTCCATCTCGATGTAGACCTCGTTGGGCACCCGGATCCGCATGATGCTCCGCATCACCCGCTCCCGGGCGTCCACCTCGATGAGGCGCTTGTGCACCCTCATCTCGAAGCGGTCCCAGGTGTTGCTCCCGTCGCCGCAGGGGGTCCTCCTTGTGGGGACCACAAGCTTCTTCGTCGGGAGGGGTATGGGGCCAACTATCTTGACACCTGTCTTCTTGGCGATGTCCTTGATCTCTTGGCAGACCTCGCCGAGCTTGTCGGTGTCGGTGCTCGTCAGCTTTATCCTGGCCCGCTTGACCATCTTGAACGCATCCCTTTGACCTGAGCGTCTCACTTAAGCATTACGTATGGAGGGGGTTGAACCCCCCCGGGGTCACTCCTCTACTTCCAGCACCACGCCCGCGCCGATGGTCGTCCCCATGTCCCTGAGGGCGAAGCGGCCCAGCTGCGGGAAGTCAGTGTAGACCTCCAGCGCCGTGGGCTGCAGCGGCACGAACCTGACGATGGCGGCGTCCCCGGTCCTAAGGTAGCCGGGGTTCTCCTCGACGGTCTGACCGCTACGCGGGTCGATCTTGGTGAGGAGGGCGTCGAATCTGACCGCCACCTGCGCTGTGTGTATGTGGAGCACCGGGGTGTAGCCTACGGCTATGGCTGTCGGGTGGTGTATGATGAAGATCCTCCCGTTGAAGGCCTTGGCGACCTTCGGCGGGTTGCTCGTGTGACCTGCTACGTCTCCCCTCTTGATCTTGTCCCTGGGTATGCCCTTGGTGTTGAAGCCGATGTTGTCGCCCGGACCGGCTGTATCCAACCGTGTGTAGTGGGTCTCGATGGTGTTGCACTTACCCGACTCCCCGCTGGGCAGGAAGATGAGGTCGTCGTCGATCTTCAGCGTGCCCGTCTCGACCTTCCCCACGGGGACGGTTCCGACGCCCCTGATGGAGTAGACCTCCTGAACGGGGATCCTGAGGGGCTTGTCAACGGGCTTCGGGGGCTGCTCGAACTCGTCGAGGGCCTCCAGTATCGTGGGTCCCTTGTACCATGGCATCTTGTCGCTCTTGTTGTAGAGGTTATCGCCTGTCCAGCCGGATGTGGGAACGAATTTTATCTTGTCGGTGTTGTATCCCACCATCTTCAGCAGCCGGGTCATGCCGTCCTTGACTTCCTCGTACCTCTGCTCGCCCCAGTCTACGGACTGGTCGTCCATCTTGTTGATGGCGACCACCAGCTGGTTGACCCCGAGGGTCCTGGCCAGGAAGGCGTGCTCTCTGGTCTGGCCTCCCGGGTTGGTGCCTGCCTCGTACTCACCCCGCTTGGCGGAGATGAAGAGGACGGCCCCGTCGGCCTGGCTGGCTCCCGTGACCATGTTCTTGACGAAGTCCCTGTGGCCAGGCGAGTCGATGACGGTGAAGAAGTGCTTGTCCGACTCCAGCTTGTAGAAGGCCAGGTCGATCGTCAGGCCCCTCTCCCTCTCCTCTTTGAGGTTGTCGAGGACCCAGGCGTACTTGAAGGACTCCTTGCCGAGGGCCTTGGCCTCCTCCTCGAAGTCCTTGATGGCCTTCTCGCTGATAGCTCCGGCGTCATAGAATAGGTGGCCGATGCTTGTGCTCTTACCGTGATCTACGTGTCCAATGATGATCAGGTTAAGGTGTGGTTTCGCTCTACCACTCATTTTTGTATATCTCCTACCACTGAAACATAGTATGCGAAATAAAAAGCTTTGTTCCAAGTAGGAAAAGAAGGAAATAAAGTAGTATTCTCCCTGAAGTCGTCGAGAAAGTTATTCATTTCAGTTCTTTCTTCTGTAGTTGCAGGTGAGATAGCCCATCGCACGATTTCCCAGATGGTCATAAGGACGTACGATTCAGAATAACCGAGAAATAAGCTCCTTTTCCTTAAAACTACTATTCATGTGACAATAATACGATCTTTACTTCTCCAATCGTCCTCAAGTATGCCTCAACGCTAGAATGCGTAAAGTTTAAACCTGACACAGTGGACGGCTTACCGGATAAACACATGGCGAACGGGATGTATGCCGCGCGAAGGCTCAAGAAGGTGCGCAAGAAGATGCGCCTCAAGAGCAAGGACTACGTGCTACGCCTGAAGCGCAGGACCGACAAGAAGGGCCTCCTCGAAGGCGCCCCTATGGGAAGGGGGATCGTCCTCCAGAAGGTCGGCATCGAGTCCAAGCAGCCCAACTCCGCCATCCGGAAGTGCGTCAGGGTCCAGATCATCAAGAACGGACGCCTCGCAACCGCGTTCCTCCCCGGAGACGGAGCCCTCAACTACGTCGACGAGCACGACGAGGTCATGATCGAGGGGATCCACGGGCCCCGCGCCAGGTCCATGGGCGACATCCCGGGAATCCGCTTCAAGGTCAGCGCAGTAAACGGCGTCCCCCTGAGGCTCCTGGTGCTGGGGAAGGCCCAGAAGCCCATGCGCTAAACAACTTTTGATTGAACGCTTGATGTGATTGTATGAGCCAGCCTTCAACTGAATTGCCCATGCTCTTCGGAGAGTGGAGCTTTGACGGTATCACGGTCAGGGACATCGGCCTTGTGAGGTACCTCAACCTAGATCCCATCTACCTGCCCCACACCGGCGGGCGCCATGAGGCACGGAGGTTCCGCAAGTCCGACATGAACATCGTCGAGCGGCTCATCAACAGCCTCATGAGGCCGGGCGGCAGCGGGGGAGACAAGTCCCGCGTCACCAGCGTCGTGCGGAACGCGTTTAAGATCATTAACATCAGGTCGGGACGGAACCCCGTTGAGACCCTGGTCAGGGCCGTCGAGAACTCTGCCCCCAACGAGGACACGACCCGCATCGGCTATGGAGGGGTCGTCTATCGCCTTGCCGTCGACATCTCCCCCCAGCGGAGGATTGACCTCGCGCTGAGGTTCATCGTCAGGGGCATCAGGGAGTCCACGTTCAGCAACCGCCTCACCTTGGAGGAGATACTCGCCACCCAGCTCATCGGGGCGGCGAACAACGACCAGAACGCCTTCTCCATCCGGAGGAAGCTTGAGGTCGAGAGGATAGCCCTCTCCTCGAGGTAGCCTATTTTCAAACACCTCCCTTCGGGTAGCCTTTTTCACCTCACAATTGTTACATTTGACGTTAAGTTAATATTCTACCTTGTACGCCCTCCAGAGGTAGATATTAATTTGAGGGTTATGGGCGTGAAGAATGGGCGACTGGTATTATTTGGGGTCGGAGCGGTCCTGGTCCTTCTTTCCCTCGTCCTTACACCTACATATACTTCAGATTACGGACTCATCATCAAGATGAACACCACTGAACCGGAATGGCAGACTGTGGGCGAGGAGACGATACCGTTCGAATCTAACGCCATATCCAGGCTCCTTACCACCTACAAGGTGAAGATATCATATAGCTACGAGGTCGACTTGGAGGAGGGTAGGGTCACCACATTGACGTACCGGGTGTATCACAACAGCGTGTTCTTAGACGAGATTCGTCATGGATATGATATCGGTAGTGGAAGTGGTGGTGGTCGATATGACCCGATCCCTCTTCCTGTAAAATTGATAGATACCGGAGAGAACATCGTCAGGATTCACATCTCCTTCAATTCGATTGCCACAGAGCCAAGGACAAAAGACGATTCTTTCGAGTTTCATATCGACTCCGTTGTCGTAACCGATAACTATAGGCTTACAGTCCTGATTCTGTTTACATTCACCTCAATAG
>CAYONH010000026.1:0-5514 GCA_964405275.1 uncultured Candidatus Bathyarchaeia archaeon
AGTATGCTTGTTAATCCAAGAATGAAGAGCACAGGCAACACGGACCGCGATTGGGGCTCTGGACTCTCTGGAAGTTGACCTTCCACAGGGACCAATGAGGAAGCAATGAACAGCAAACCGACTAATACCCAAATGTAATTTCTGAACCTCAATTATATGTATCCTCCTTCTTTACTGTTATACTGGTTTAAAATATCAAGTTTATTAAACGCCTTGAAAAGACTGTAAGATAGGGATAATATCACAATGCCCCAACAGATTAAATCCTTGTTTGCCGAGAAGACAATCCCTTTATTAAGTAAAATTCGGGAGAAGAAAACGTAAACTATTCAACGCAATCCAGGAAGCTCATGCTCAGGATATTATGTTTGAATCCATCGATCAATGTTTTTTATATAATACATCCCCCAAATCGTGTCTTCCCAACGATCGCTATATCCATTTAGGACTAATAGACGACTTTTCCATCTGCCAGAGAGGAAGAACCATACCTCCGTCGTATCCGGTTTATAGTTAACCAAGGACCCTATCCCAAAAAAGCTGACGCGTTTTGCTTCACTGTATACTATCTTTACATAGGAAGAGTTTAACTCAACTTGTTCCACAACATCGCTCCCCCTAATAAAACAGGTGCAGAGGCCATCAACGTGACAGAGGGCATTTCTACATCGAGTATGAAGCTTTCTCCCCTCACTTGTCGATGGATCAATAAGCCTCCTAGTACCATCCTCAAAGCCTATGACGACCGTCTCCACATCTGCCTTCGGCAGAGACGGGGTATACGCGAGTACGCCTAAATAAGAGACATAAATTAAGGGAATTGATACTACGCCGGCTATCAGGGCGATTAAGAGTAACCTCCGCCTAGAATGCAATATCTCTCAGAAATAAATAACTGTATTTTTCTTTAAGAGCTATGGTTTTAAAACACACTTTAAACAGAGACTAGGCGTTACAGTTTTTACAGAGTGCTGTACGAAAGCATCTTTAAACATAAGACATTGGGCACAGCATCATCTCAAGCCATTCAGTAGCTAACAGGTAGCAAACCAGTACTAGGCCCCAACCCTAAACACCTTGAAAAACACCTCCCCCAACAAAAGAACCCCCCAAAACCGTCCCCCCTCAACCCCACACAACATGAAGGGGGGCCACCCGACATTCACAGAACTCCCCACCACGCGAAGATGCGACCGTCTTAAGAGGACAGCTGAAGATGCGGGAGCTGTAGGCTTCAGGTCATGAAGGTAGACGGCTGGCTCCTGGACGTCCGCTTCGACGGGGACGAGGCCGTCCTCTGGGTCAGGACCGCCGAGGGGGAGAAGGTGAAGCTCCGGGAGCGGTACGCCCCCGACTTCTACGCCGAGCCCCTGGGGATGACCGCCGCCCAGCTCAGGGACCTCCTGGAGGAGCACCCCCTCGTCGCAGGCGTCTCCACCGCCCGCAGGCGCTCCTCCATACGGGAGATGACGGAGACCGAGGTGGTCAACATCCGCGTCGACGAGGTGAGGAACTACCGCGGCCTCCTGGACGAGGTCGACGGGATGCCCTGCGTCGCCTCCACCTACGACGGCGACCTGGAGCACGAGCTCAAGTACCTCTGCGACAGGTCCCTCATACCCCTCGGCCACGTCGAGGTGGAGGCCGACGGACGCGCCCTGAGGTCCATCGCCCCCATCCCCCGAACCCTGAAGGTGGAGCCCCCGCCCATCCGGCTCCTCGCCTTCGCCCTGAAGCTCGGGAGCAGCCGGGGGGAGATACTCACATTCGACGAGAACCTGGAGCAGGAGTACGCCTTCGAGGGCCCCACCAGGCAGATCCTCAGGGACTTCCTGGACCACTTCGCCGACCTGGACCCCGACATCGTCGCCTCCCGGCCCAAGGACCTCGCCGACCTCCTCACCCTGAGCCGCCTCCTGGGCCACCGCCGCTTCGGCAGGGTCACCCGAGACGGACCCGTCCTCTGGGGGGGCAGGGCCCACGTCTCCCTCTCCACCTACGGCCGCCTCAGCCTCGCGGGGCTCGTGGAGCGGGTCCAGTACACCCGCCTCCCCGCCAGGCTCTCAGCCGAGTGGGCCGCCGGGAGGGCCATCGAGAGCCGGCAGTGCTACGAGGCCCGGCGCCGGGGCGTCCTGCTCCTCCACCGTGGGGGCTTCCAGCCGGTGATGACCATGAAGGAGCTGCTCTACAGGGACAGCGGGGGGCTCATCTTCACCCCCGACGTGGGGCTCCACGAGAACGTGGCCTCCCTCGACTTCGAGAGCATGTTCCCCAACCTCATCGTCCGCAGGAACATCAGCTACGAGAACATACGGGACCTCCGGGACAGGGAGGGGTTCATCGTCGACTTCACCCGGGAGACCCTGGACCGCCGCCTCCACTTCAAGCACCTCCGCTACGAGCTGCCGAAGGACTCCCAGGAGTGGCGCTGGTGCGAGGGCAGGCAGCTCGCCCTCAAGGAGATCCTCTTCTGCACCTACGGCTACAGCGGCTGCTGGGCCAACAGGTTCGGCAACTTCGACACATTCATCGAGATCAACAGGCAGGCCCGGGAGACCCTCGTGGCCAGCATGAACCTCGCCCGGAGCCGGGGGTTCCACACCCTCTACGGGAACAACGACAGCCTCTTCCTCAAGCGCCCCGGGGCCACCCGGGAGGACTTCGAGGACCTCGCCGCCGCCATCTCCGACCACGTCGGCCTCCCCATGGCCGTCGAGGCCCACTTCAGGTTCCTCGTCCTCCTGCCCCAGAAGGGCGAGACGGGCATCGGCGCCGTCAACAGGTACTACGGCCGCCTCGCCGACGGCGGCTACAAGCACAGGGGCATCGAACTCCGGCGCAGGGACACCCCCCCATTCGTCGCCCGGGTCCAGGAGGAGGCCATCGAGGCCCTGCTGGGCTGCGGGAGCATGGAGGAGGTGCGTACCCTCGGCGTCAGCCGGGCCCTCGCCGTCTTGGAGGGGGCCTGCCGCCGCCTCCGGGACAGGGAGGTCCCCGTCGAGGAGCTGAAGACCTCCACGGTGCTTCGGAGGGACCTCGAGCTGTACAAGGCAAGGCTCCCCCACGTCGCGGCCGCCGAGGCCCTCGCCCTCACTGGCACCAGGGTTGCGAAGGGAAGCCTCATCGACTACGTCTACGTCGACGCCGGTCACGGCAACCCCTTCCGCAGGGTCCGCCCCGCCGGCCGCGGAGCGGGCTACGACGCCGAGAAGTACGTCCAGCTGGTCCGGGAGGCCGGGCGCAGTATACTGATGCCCTTCGGCGTCGACCCCCGGGAGGCGGATAGGCCGCGGCCCCGGCAGCTGGAGGAGTTCGTTGAGCCACGGGGCGTTGAGGGGGAGGGCTGAGAGATGGTGGAGTCGGACCTCCACGGGTTCCTGAAGCGGGTTGGCGCCGCCTTCCTCATCAACCAGGGCTGCTTCCTCGTGGACACCGAGGTCCCCCTCACCAGGTTCGGGCAGAGGAGGATTGGGGAGCTCGACGAACACCACGTCATCGATGTCTGCGGCGTCGGGGAGAGGCTCTCGCGGGCCCCCAGGGCGCTGACCCTGGAGGAGGGCCTAGGAGGCTACGACTGCGAGGTGGCGGAGAACGTCCTCAGGGGGGTCGAGGTGAAGGTCTCCCGATCCGACTTCCGGGGCGGTCTCATCTGCTCCGGGTGCAACTATCACTACGTCCTCACCCCGATGAGACTCGTCTCGCCTTGGGAGGTGCCCCGGGGCGTCGGCCTCGTCGAGTTCAACAGGTACAAGTTCTCCGCGGAGCCCACCGAGGAGGGCCGGATCAGGCTCAGGGGGCTCAGGGTGGTGAAGAAGGCCTCGTACAGGAGGGTCAACCGCTACCAGGTGGACAATGCCACCGCCTTCATCATCAGGAGGACCTCCGAGGAGGCCATGAACAATGTTCTAAAGGGGATATGGGAAGCCGAGCCTGCCCTCGTCTACGCCGTCGCCTGACGGGAAAGCATTGATATCCTAGACGATGGTGGGATCAATGATTGGACAGTTGAGCGAGATAATTACCGAGGGCCTCACCAAGCGCTTCAACTCCTTCACGGCGGTGGACCACCTGAGCTTCGAGGTGGGCGAGGGGGAGATCTTCGGCATCCTCGGCCCCAACGGGGCCGGCAAGACGACGACCATCCGCATGCTCGCCTGCCTCCTGACCCCATCTGAGGGCACCGCGTTCGTCGGGGGCTTCGACGTCGTCGACGACTCCCTGAGGGTGCGGGAGATGGTGGGCATCCTGACGGAGAACCCGAGCCTCTACGACCGGCTCACCGCCATGGAGAACATGGAGTTCTTCGCCGAGGCCTACGGCGTCTCCGACAGGCAGGCCCGATCCAAGAAGATCAGGGAGCTCCTCGACTTCTTCGACCTCTGGCACCGCCGGGACGACAAGGTGGGCACATACTCGAAGGGGATGAAGCAGAAGCTGGCCATCGCCCGGGCCCTCGTCCACGACCCCGACGTCCTCTTCCTGGACGAGCCGACGTCGGGGCTCGACCCCAGGTCCTCGAAGGACATCCGGGACCTGATGGAGGAGCTGAGCAGACGGGAGGGGCAGACCATCCTCCTCTGCACCCACCGCCTCGAGGACGCCGAGAGGCTCTGCAGCAGGGTGATGCTGATCAACGAGGGCGGCATGGTGACGATGGGGACCACCGACGAGCTCCGCCGCCAGATAGCGGGCACCCCCGTCCTCAGGGTCAGGCTCGGCGAGGTCTCGGAGACCGTCGTCGACGCAGTGAGGTCCACGGAGGGGGTGGAGGAGGTCGTCGTCGACGGCACGATGCTCTCAGTCAGCGTCAAGGACGCCGACGGGGTCACGCCGTACGTCGTGAAGGGCGTCGTCCTGGCGGGCGGCATGGTCCAGTCGGTCGAGGTGCTTAAGCCGTCCCTGGAGGAGATCTACCTGAAGCTGGTGGTGGACGAGGATGAGGCTGAGTAAGGCGCTTCTCGTCTTCCGGAAGGACTGGCGGGAGGTGGGGCGAAACTGGGAGGTACTCACCCCCATAGCCATGGTTCCCCTGCTCTTCAGCGTTGTCCTCCCCCTCATCGCCATCAGCGCTCCCGGCCAGGTAAACACGGGGACCTCACCCGAGGCCCTGATCGAGTCCATCATGAGGGGAGCACCCGCCGACGTCATGGAGATGCTAGCTGGGTTCACCGAGGACCAGCAGCTCATCTACGTGCTCCTGGTGTACATGTTCGCCCCGTTCTTCCTGCTGATTCCGGTCATGGCCTCCAGCGTCATCGCGTCGGACAGCTTCGCCGGGGAGAAGGAGAGGAAGACCATCGAGGCCCTCCTCGCCACGCCCCTGACCGACGGGGAGCTCCTTTTCGGGAAGATGCTCGCCTCCTTCGTCCCCGCCATGGGCGTCACGATCCTGTCCTTCATTGTCTACACTGTCGTCGTCGACGTGGGCACCTATGGCCTCTTCGGGGTCCTCCTGCTCCCCACCCTGGAGTGGTTCCTCCTCATCTTCCTCATGACCCCGGCGCTCTCCCTTGC
>CAYONH010000026.1:5614-8145 GCA_964405275.1 uncultured Candidatus Bathyarchaeia archaeon
AGGCTCAGGGCCTGGGCGTTGACCTTGGCGATGACCTCCGCAGAGGTCTCCTTCGTGAGGTAGGACGCCCCCACCGCCACCCTCCTGGCGTTCTGGGCTGCCAGCGATAGGAGAGGCGAGATTGTCACCGGCGTCGGCCACGCGGCCTTCAGAGCCACCTGGAAGGCGCCGCTGAAGGCGGCCAAAAGCTGGTGGGCGTAGGCCTCCATGTCGATGATGAGGTCCTCCTTGGGGATGACGACGCCGTCCTCGTAGACGGCCTTTATTTCCAACCCCATCTCGGCGGCCCGGACGTCCAGCCGAGTCAGCAGGTCAGCGAGGTCAGCGGAGATCTCGTCCCCTGACTTGGCGACCTCTGTGTCGTTGACGACCCAGATGTTCCCGGCCTCGATGCGTGTCCTGATGGATAGGGAGCCGAACTTGCTGATGATGGGCCCCGGCGAGAGCCCGGTGTTCCCCGAGCTGATCGTGATGTCATCCAGGGCTGTGTCCCCTGTCTTGGCGAAGACCTTCACCTTGTTCTTGTGGAGGCTGTTGGCGAGGGTGAAGGGGTTCCCGTTCGAGAAGATGTAGATGTTCTGCCCCTTGGTCCTTGTGAGGAACTCCTCGGTGCCCTCCAGGCCGGCCTTCTCCATGGCGATGCGCATCAGGGTGTTCTTGATGCCCCTGACGACGACCTGCCCCCGGAGCTGCTTCCTCATGTCTTGGAGCATGCTGCTGCCCACCTTGCTGAGGTCGGCGGCCCCGATGAGCTTGTGTTCGTTCAGGAGCTTCACTGTGTCGTCGACGATCCCCTGCTTCACAGTTGATACGCGTGACACCATGCTCACCTCAGAACATCCTCACCGCTGGCCCCATCGTCAGCTTGAGGTAGATGGAGGCGACGTTGTTCTTGCCACGCTTGAGGGTTCCCAGCAGATCTGATAGGATCGTCTCGACGTTGCTGGCGATCTCCTCGTCGGACATCGACTCCTTCCCCACCTTGCACTTAACGAACGCCCTCTCCCGGCTCCGGAGGATCACCACCCTCCTCTCCCGGTCAAGTATGGTGTCGATGGGCGCCTGGGGGGCGATTGGAGTGGGCATCTTCCCTCGGGGGCCCAGAATCGGACCGGCGACCCGGCCCACGGTGGGCATCAGGGGTGCCTCGGCGACGAATATGTCGTAGTCCTTGAGCCGCCTCTTCGCGGCCTTCTTGTCCGACGCCAGCTCGTCGAGCTCCCTGGGCTCCACGATGCTGTCGGCTCCCGCCCTCCGGGCTCGAAGCGCGAGGTCCCCGGATGCGAAGACCAGGACCTTCTGGTCTCCGATGCTGTTGGGCAGGGAGATCCTGAGGTTCACCCTGTTGTCGGGCTGCCTCATGTCCAGGTCCCTGAAGTTGACCGTGATGTCCACTGACTGCTCGAAGCCCCTCGGGGGGGCGCCTTCCCTCATCTTGGATATGGTGTCAAGTATCTTTTCCCTGGGAACCGACATCTCAAAGCCTCCTTTCCTTCACCTCAGACCTAATTAAGCCTTTATGCGGCCTCTGAGAGCTTTGCGTCGTACTCCCCGGATCCTATCAGCACCTGCACCTCACCAGCGGGCTTCTCCTCCACGGTGACCCCCATGCTCTGGCAGCTCCCGACGATCTCCTTGACCGCTGACTTGAGCGAAGAAGCCAGTATCCCCTCCCTCTTCCTCTGGGCGATGTTCACCACCTGGTCGAAGGTGAGGTCGCCGACGAAGTCGGTGTTAGGTGTGCTGGAGCCCTTCCCGATGCCTATGGTCTGGGTGATCAGGGCGAACGTTGAGAGCATCCCCACCTTGACGGTGTGCTGCTTGGTGTCGGTGTCGATAGTTACCTCGACGGGTATGGGTACTCCCTTGTACTCCGCGGTCTCCTGGTTGATGGTGGCGACCACGGACATTATGTTGATGCCGAGGGGGCCGAGGGCCGGACCTATGGGCGGTCCCCCTGTGGCCTCCCCGCCGTTTACTATGAAGTTGAATGTCTTCAGTACCATGACGCTAGACTCCCTTTACCTCCCGGACGTAGTCTGCGTGGACCGTAATGGGCAGGGTGAAGGCGGCCTCGAGGATCTCGATGGTGACCTCCTCCTTGGAGGTGTCCACCCTCACGACCTTGGCCTGCATCCCCTTGAAGGGCCCCGCCACGACCTCGACGAGCGTTCCCAGCTCAAGCCCCTCGACGACGGGCCTCGACACCAGGTAGTGGTCCACCTCCGCGGGGTTCACCATGCCCCCCACCCGCTCCCGGGTGTGGCGCATGCCCCTGATGAGCTGGTCCACTGCGTGGGGTGCCGCCGTCTCGATTATTATGTAGCCCCTGAGCTCAGTAGGGGCTAGTATGGCGGCTATGGGGAGGTCCTCCACCTTTGCCTTATCTGCTAGCATCATGGAGACGTTCCTCTCCTGCCCCACAGTGACCTTGATGGCGTATAGGGAAGTTCGAGGTCTAGTTTCGGACAAATACTCACGTCCGGTGCTACCGTAAATGCTTGGAACACGGATATATATATTCCTAAATT
>CAYONH010000026.1:8245-15270 GCA_964405275.1 uncultured Candidatus Bathyarchaeia archaeon
GGTAGTCGACGGGCATGATGTACGTCGGGATCAGGGTCTTCATCCCCTGGATGGCGGCGTTGGTCAGCATCGTGTCCGCTATGCCGTGTGCCAGCTTCGCCACCGTGTTCGACGTGGCGGGCGCAATCAGGAGGAGCCCGAACTCCCCGAGCTGGAGACGTCCGGCCAGGAAGGGGGAGTTGGCGTTCTTCTCCACCCAGACCTTGCCGATGTACTCCCCCAGGTCCTCCCTTATCTTGTAGTACTTGACGACCTGCTCACCGGCCTTGGAGAGGAAGACCTCGACCTCGAGGCCGTCTCCGTGGGCCTCCTTGAGGGCCTTCATGGCCTCGAAGGTCTCCTTCATCTTGTCGCCTGCACCCGTTATCCCCCACGCCATCTTCACGTCTCATGCCCCCTCCTCTTGATGTGCTCGCTGAAGCGTTTGACTGTCTTCCTCAGCCCCCTGAAGCCCTCCTCGTCCCCCTTGACGCCTGCAAGGGTGTCCTTGGACCAGAAGGAGGCCCCCAGGTTGGCCCCGAAGACCCCCCCGCTCAGGGTCAGGACCCCGTTGATTGTGTAGTAGGTCGAGATCTGCTGCAGCGCCAGCTCCTGCCCCCCGGCCCTGTCGCCCCCTACGGCTATGGCCATCCCCGGCTTCCCCCTGAGGGAGTCGGGGTCGCTGGCCAGCAGCGCCCGTGTCCTGTCCATGACCGCCTTGATCTGGGCGCTGACTCCGCCGTTGTAGACCGGGGAGGCGATTATGAGCCCCTCCGCCTCCCTGAGGAGGGGGTACACCTCCTGGACGTCGTCCTGGATGACGCAGCCGCCCCCACCGAGGCAGCCATCGCAATGGACGCAGAACCCTATCCGCTTCCCCCTGACGGTCCAGAGGCGGGTCTCCAGTCCCCTCTCCTCCAGCATCTTGAGGGCCGCCTCCAGGACATGCTCCGTGGCTTGCGCCCTAGGGCTCCCGCACAGACCCAGAATCATCGGTAGATCCTCGCACCGTTGGGATGAAAACCTTTTCCCCAGAGGACCCGGCTACCTCCGGGGGAATTGTTTATAGCCTCGCGTGGGGTTTACGCGGTTGTCGGGAGGTCCGGAGTTGGAGGGTTCAGTGGCGTTCCTCGAGTTCGAGGTGATTCTTGGCTTAGCGGCGATCTTCCTGGTTGGCCTCATGTACCTGTTCTACGTGAAGTACCCGTACAACAAGGATCTAGACTAGAGACCAACACGTTCTCAACAAGGCTTCACAGGGGTCTAGACAGGCGTTTTAGGTTAAGAGAGCGGTGTGAACATCAGCGCGATGGCCTTGACTAAGTAGCCTATCGCCCCGATGATGGCTACGCCAACGAAGACGATCTTGATGCTCAGCCAGTAGGTCTTCCAGTCCGGCCTGGCTAATGTGCGCAGGAGGCGTGAAGCCGACTGGAAGAAGCTGCCTAGTCCCATTTGCGCTCCTATCCATAGAGGACGGGTTTAAATCCTTTACGTATCAGCGAGAATCTTCTCAGCGAACCACGCGGCGTCGAAGGGCTGGAGGTCCCTGTACTCCTGGCCGACCCCGACGTAGATTATGGGCTTCCCGGTGAGGTAGGTGACGCTGAGGCTGCTGCCCCCCTTGGCGTCGGCGTCCACCTTGGTGAGGATGGCGGCGTCGAAACCCACGATCTCGTTGAATGTCTGGGCCTGGTCGACGGCGTCGTTCCCGATGAGGGAGTCCAGGACCATCACCGTGAGGTCGGGCTGCACCACCCTCTTGATCTTCTGGAGCTCGTCCATGAGGTTCCGGTTGGTCTGCATACGCCCCGCCGTGTCGATGAGGACGACGTCTATCCCCCGGGCCCTGGCGTGCTGCACGGCGTCGAAGCTCACGGCGGCGGCGTCCGAGCCGTACTTGTGCTTGATGGCCCTGACCCCGAGCCTTCTGGCGTGCTCCTCGAGCTGCTCGATGGCCCCTGCCCTGTAGGTGTCCCCTGAGGCGAGGACCACGGTGTGGCCGTTGTCCATGAGGAGCTTGGAGATCTTGGCGATGGTGGTGGTCTTCCCGGTGCCGTTGATGCCCACGAACATGACGACGAGGGGCTCCCCCTCCTCCTTGCCGTCTGCGAGGTCCATGATGTCCAGTTCGCCGTTGGTAGCCATGACGGCCTCGATGGCCTCCCTGAGGGCCTCCTTCACCGGCTCCGTCTTGTCCCCGAACCTGGCGAGCTGGACGCCAGCGAGGCGCTCCTTGAGTTCCTGGCAGACTCTCTGGGCGATCTCGACGGCGACGTCGTTGGAGATTAGCTGGAGCTGGAGGTCCCATAGGATGGGGTCCAGGTCCTTCTCAGAAAGCTCGCTCTTGGAGATGCGCTCGACTACGCCCTTTATTCCCTGCTTGAGCTTCTCAAACACCCTGAGCTTCCCCTCGGATCTGGGCGCTCAGCCTGTTGATGCCGTCCCTGTGGACCTCCATCTGGGCGAGGAGCTGCTGGAGCTGCTGCTCAACGGAGGCGTTGGTCTTCTCCACGTTCTCCAGCCTGTCTGCGACGTTCTTCTGGGCGTCCTCGAGGGGCATGTCGATGGAGACCTCGGCGCCGATGTTGATTATGACCTTGCTCGTGTCGCCGAGCTGGGCGTTGACCAGCGTGCCCCCTCCCATTGGGATGAGGATGGGGGAGCCCTCCTCCGTCTCGCTGAGGCCCTTCAGGGACTCCTCGGCCACCCTGAGGTCGGCCAGGGCGTTCTGGAGGATCGCGAGGCGCTGCTGGAGGGTGTCCGCAGTCCCCTGCATAAGCTGTAACTCGTAGATCAGTCTCCGTGTCTGGTCCTCACGGTTCGCGACGGTCAACTCAGAGAGCCTTCCTTCTCGCTCTCCTCTACCTCTTCGACTTTAAGAATCTTGATCTCGTGGCGCTTCGCCCGGTGGCGGCTTCCCATCTCGGCGTAGATCCTCTCGACCGCGTGCTTCTCCTTGGCGGCCGTGATGTCCTTCTTGAACGTGATGGGCTCGAACAGGCGGGGCTTGTCTATGCGCCCGTGGATCCTGTAGACCTTGACATCGCTCATTCCTCTACCTCCACATCCGCCTCGGCGAGTGTGACAAGCACGAAGCCCTGGTCGTCCTTCTGGAGCCGTACCCTGATCCTCCTGGGGGGGTTGCCGATGCCGTTCTTCCAGATCTCCTCGTTCACCGTGGGGTCGATGTTGATCTCCGTCGGCTTCATGTGTCTCTGGACGAACTTCCTGAGGAGTGTGACGACCTTCTCGGCCCTCTTGTACTTGGGCGTGCTCCAGGCGCGGCCGAAGGGCACGGTGTAGATCCTCTCATCAACGTACTCGGTGTCCGACATTCATGTCTCCTCCTAGATCCTGAGCTTCCTGTTTCTCCAGTTACGCCTGCTCTTGGGGCTCATGCGGACATTCCCCTTGGTCTTCGCTATGATCCATGCCGGGACCGACTTCTTCTGTCTCGCCGCCTTGTTGAGGCGTATCTTGTATGCCAGGTGCTTGTTCCGTGCCATCTCTATCTTCTCGTTATCCTGATATCCCTCTTCTGCTGCTGGGCCTGGAGCTGGGCCAGGAGCTTCTTGAGGGCCTCGTCCCCTATGGGTATGGGGACCCTCCTGCTCTGCGCCGCCTGTATCAGCTGTAACTCGAGCTGGGCGGCGAAGTCTGGGCGGACCATCTTGACGTTTGCGAGCCGCTGGCGTGCCTCGGGGGTGAGGATCTGGCGTAGGAGGGACTGCTTCTGGGCCTCAGATTCCTGCTGGGCCCGCTGCACATTGTCCTGCTGCTGCTGTTGAGCTTGGATCTCCATGAGCCGCTTCTGTCTGAGCCTCTCAAGTTCCTCGTCCGAAGACACCGTCCACCCCTCAGTACGGCTTGAGCTCGGGCCTCTCCCTGTCGAGTTCACGCTTTATCTGGCCGGACACGGCGTCGAGGAGGCTCCTCCCCTTGGCGCTGACCACCCGTCCCTTGGTTCCGTCCTTCGTGACGAGCTCCGCCGCCTCCAGCTGCTGGAGTATGCTCCTGAGGATGTTGCCCCCCGCCTTGCGGAAGTGGGCTGGCCTGACCCCCCGTCTCTGGCGGCCCCCGTAATCCTTCCTGAGCCTGGAGACTCCGACGGGCCCCTTGAGGTAGAGCTTCCTCATCATGGAAGCCGTGCGGACGTACCACCAGTCGGGGTCCAGCGGGGCCCTCTCGACGTGGGTGCCCGTCTTAACGTAGGCTGCCCACTCCGGTGGCTGAACCTGGGTCACGTTGCCCTTGATGTAGTCGGATAGCCTTTCGATGAGGGCGTCCGCCGGTACGTCGTAGACGGTAGTCAAATCCATCCTCTCTGATTTTGCACTTGAAATGACTGGGGGACCGACATATATATCTAGTCTTTCCCACCGGTCGTCAAGTCTTACCACGGAATCAGGATAAAAAGGTTTAGTTCAATGCGCTAAGCTGCATACTCTCCCCTAAACCATCAAGCGTTTTTCTTGTATGCAGATGGCCTAACGGTTCTTCCTTCGTTTTGTTCCGCAGGTGGGGCAGGTCTTATCATCCCTGGGGAACTGGTGTCCGCATTTCCAACACGGTCGCCAGAGAGGCAGCTCATCTTCAGGAATCTTCTCGCTTGCCTTGCGGAATATCAGTAGGGGCATATTCGATCCTCCGGGGGACTTACGGTATTCATATTTTGAATAATATAAGGTCCGTCGACCCAGGTTCCTGAATCATTTTATGAATTATGGATATCGATCAAGCCTCTCGGGAGTATTCTGCACTCACATGTTGTGATTACCCCATGTGTATCGCCCTTTTATGTGGAGACCCGATTCGATTAGGCATCATGGAGGTGAAGTAGCTGGACCTAAGCGCGATCGTCCCGGACAGGATCTCAACGCCGGCGAAGTACTTCCTGATGGCTAACGTGCTCAACGGCTTCGCCAACGGGGTGTTCGGGGTTGTCATCCAGCTCTACCTCATGACCTTGGGCTTCGGAAGCGTGGACCTGGGCTCCATCTTCATGATGAGCTCGGTGGCGATGCTAATTCTGACTGTGCCAGCCGGAGTCATCGCTGACCGGTATGGGAGGGGCAGGGTCTTCATGGCCGGGATGACGGTTACACTGGTGGCCTTCGCCCTCGTAATGACGAGTAGGAGCATCGAAGCCTTGAGCGTCGCGTGGCTCCTGTTGGGGGTGGGGAACGCCACCGGCTCCGTCATGAACCCCCTCTACTCCTCGCTCTTCGATGACGAGGACATGGACAGGGCCTTCGGGCTGCAGGGGGCGATCTACATCCTCTGCAACGCCTTGGGGAGCCTGGTAGGGTTCATACCCCCGATGCTGATGCGCAGCTACGGCTTCACGCTTCAGCACTCCTACTGGCTCGTCATGCTCATCAGCATGGCTTTCTTCCTCGCCGACCTCCCCTTCTACTACTTGGCCATAAGGAGCTCCCCTGAGCCCGAAGGAAACGGGGAGGGTTTCAAGTACAACCTCAAGTCGAAGGGTGTGGTCGTGAAGTTCTCCTTCCTCTACATGATACAGAACATCGCCTTCGGATTCTTCGGCCTATTTCCGTACTACGTGAACACAAAGTTCGGGGTCCAGTCGGATGCCTTGGGGGGGCTCTACTTCGTCTCAAAGTTTGTCCAGGCTGGAGGTAACGCGGTCGCCCCGAGGATTGCGAAGAGGCTGGGGTCCCTGAAGACCATTTCCCTCGCCTTAGGCCTCACTGTACCCTTCTGGCTCATGTTTCCCATCGCGCCCAGCTTCCTCTGGGTCTCTGTCGTCTACATCCTACGTCTCAGCATCGCCTCAATTAGCAACCCCCTGATGCCCTCATTCTTTTACAGGCTGCTCCACGAGGACGAGAAGGCGACGGCGAACAGCCTGACGACCATGGCCTCAACGGCGAGCAACGTCGTCTCTCCGAAGCTGGGTGGCTATCTCATGGAGAATGTCTCCCTTGAAGCCCCTCCTGTACTGGGCGGGGGTCTCTACCTGATCTACGCCTCCTCGTTCTACTTGCTCTTTAGGAATGAGGGCGAGGATGAAGGCTCCGATGTTATGGAAGGGGCATGACCGTTTAGGTTGAATTTTTACAGGGCTGTTCTTTGAATCTGTGCTATAATATCCTTACAGGATTTATCCGAGGATTCTAGAATCTCCCCTTACTTCACGCAAATCTTAAGCCTGAAACAGCCAACCAGAACCCCATGAGCGTCAAATCACCCGAGGAGTTCTTCGGCCACCAGATGGGAGCCGACCTCAAGATGGCTCGGTGGGACAAGATCGTCGAGTACTTCTGGCAGCTCGACAAGCTCCCCACCGTGAAGGTCAGGGAGCTGGGCAAGACCACGGAGGGCCACCCATTCCTCCTGGCTGCCGTCTCGTCCCCCAAGAACATTATGAACCTCGAGAAGATACGTGAGCAGAGCTGGGCTCTGGCCCATCCCAAGAAGCTCAACGAGAGAGGCCTGAGGAAGATCCTGAGGGAGGGGAAGGCCGTGGTCTCCATGACCATGAGCGTCCACGCCTCCGAGATAGGGGGCACCCAGCTAAGCTCTGAGCTGGCGTACGAGGTCGCCACGAGCGAGAACCCCGACATAGTCAAGATCAGGGAGAACGTGGTCTTCCTCCTCGTTCCCAGCAGCAACCCCGATGGCAACATCAAGGTCGTCGACTGGTACAACGAGCAGCTGGGCACAGAGTACGAGGGCGGTCCATTGCCCTACCTCTACCACAAGTACGTGGGCCACGACAACAACCGGGACGCATTCCACATCACCCAGCCGGAGTCCGAGCACCTCACCCAGTTCCTGTTCAGGGAGTGGTATCCCCAGGCCCAGGTCGACCACCACCACATGGGGAGCTACGCGGCGAGGTTCAGCATCCCACCCCACATGGACCCCCTCTACGAGGAGGTGGACCCTCTGATCTGGACGGAGCAGCAGCTCTACGGAGGGGCCATGATAATGGAGCTGGAGGCCCACGGGAAGACGGGTGTCGAGACCCAGGCCACGTATCCGGCGGACGGCGGCCCCTACTGGGACGAGTCGCC
>CAYONH010000027.1:0-2226 GCA_964405275.1 uncultured Candidatus Bathyarchaeia archaeon
GGGGACCCGTCGCGAATATGAGCATGTTCTCGGGGCTCAGCGGGTCCGTGCCTGGTTTGAGTTCGTCCCAGAGGAGCTTGACTGCGAAGCCTCGTCCGCCGACGAATCGCTTGGCCAGGTCCTCGCTGTACTCCTGAACCTTGGTTTTCCCTTTGGTGAGGTCTACCCGCAGGAGCTTGCCGTTCCATCCTTTCATTTCAGGATACCTGTGATGAAGTAGGTTCTTTAGGTGATAAACTTTTTACTCTCAGGAAGGGGGGGCTCAGCCGCCCATGGTGTAGATCATGATAACCACCTCGTCGCCGTCGTGGAGCCTTGTCTCCAGCCCCTGCAGGAGTTCGACGTTCCTGCCGTTGAGGAGGATGGCGAGTTCGTTGCCCCCTATCCTGTACTCGCCGAGGTAGCCCTGGCGGCGCTGTCCCGTCTGTATGGCGACTCTCCTTGTCAGGTTCCTGATGTTCGCGTCTTCTTCCAGGGTTATGGTGTGCCTGTTGCCTATTGTCTCTGTGAGTTCGCCGAAGACGCGGACGGTTATCTCCATCACATGGGTATGTGGGGGGGTTGGAGATAAATGGTGTTCGCGTGTGCACTTGATCCTTGATGCGTCCCGGGGGAGTTGTTCACCCTCTTTTTTTGTGCGGCTGGCATAGGATAGTGGTTTCAGGGTATGAATAAGCGCTCCTTTTGGTATGAACGGAGTGGTCTAGGGGGATTTTCCGGGTTCATTTCGACGTTTGGCTTGCTTTTCACGCTCTGACTGTATGACCCCCCTCCCCCCCCTAATTTTTTTTGAGGTGTTTTAGGTCTCCTCTTCGTGGAAGGGGTCGTGGAGTCACTCAGGTGAGTTATTTTTTCGTAGTTTTTCCTATTTTTCTGTACTATTTTATATCGGTGTCCTTGGGAGCTGTGAGTTGAAAAAAGGGTTTATTGGAGTAAAAAAGGGGTTGAGCTCTATTTTCTGAGCTTCTTCATTGAGGGCTCCACGTCGCCTAGGTCGAGTCTGTCGAGGGTCTCCTTCGTCGGGATGCCCCTCTCGTCCCAGCCCAGGGTCTCGTAGTAGGTGGCTCTCTTGCTCTCTACGAGGGCTTTGTCGGTTGTCTTGCCCTTGTAGGGGCCTGAGGGAAGTGGCTCGTAGAACCTTGGTGGGTTGTCGTCGTCCTTGATGGGCTCCCAGACCACGTCGGGTCCGCCCAGTAGCAGCAGGGCCTTCTGGAGGGTTATGATCCTGGGGCCGTTCCACCTTCGCCAGCTGTCTATGGACATGTGGTAGCCTGTGATGGCCTTGGCGTAGTCGAAGATTATGTCTGTGGATGCCCCGCAGAAGTTGCAGTAGACGCCGGAGTCGCTGAAGACCGCGCCGGTCATCTCCTTGAATCCGTCGGAGGCTATGCTCGTGTGGTCTCCCCCCTGGACGCTTGCGGCGTAGCTGATGTCGTGGGTGTAGTCCACATCGCTCCTCGTGCCGTGGGCGCCTATCTCAATGCCCTTCACGTGGACGGCGTAGGGCATACAGTCGACTCCCCTCATCTCGCCGATCTTCTTTGCAGCCCTGTAGGTGCCCTCGGCGAGGATGTCGCCTATCTTCTCCCTCTTCGCGATAAGCCATGCAAGCTTATCGAAGGCCTCGGCGTCTCCCCACCCAAGTTTGAAGCCGAAGTCCTCATCGGTGAGGATACCTCTCTGATAGAGTTCCGCGGCGAAGGCCATTGTGTTTGCGCCGTTTATACCCGAGTGCCCCAGATTGTCTAATAGGGCGCTCAGGTGTATGTTGTCCGCCGGGTCGAAGATGCCAAAGTTAGTCCCGCAGTAGGCCTGCAACTCATAGTCGGGCATGTCAGTGATGTCTCCCTTCCACTTTCCGCTCTTGATGCAGCTCACCTTCATGCAGCTCGTCGTGCAGTTGAAGTCGGCCCAATACTTCTTCACCCAGTACCGGGTCTCGAACATGGGACCTCCAAAGCTCCTCTCGTCGTGCCACTCCTCCTGCCAGTTCCTTACCGGTTCACTGCTGGTGACAGCTCCAACTGACCAGCCCGCGTACCCCGTGCCCCAACGCCTGAAGCTGTCTCTACTGATGAGTTCTTCGTGGACCTTCTTCCAGAGGAGTTTTACAGCCTCCGGGGCGAAGACCTTGGGTAGAGAACCTCTACCTTTGGCTGCTATCGCCTTCAGGTTCTTAGAGCCCATGACTGCACCGTATCCGCCGTATCCGGCAGCGTGGCAGAT
>CAYONH010000027.1:2326-7692 GCA_964405275.1 uncultured Candidatus Bathyarchaeia archaeon
GGGTCCCTGGCGAACAGCTTCCTGTTCTGACTCATCCCCTCATGTACAAGCCTCAAGGCATCATACTTTGCTTCGTGGCAGACCTTGACGCACTCAGGGTCCCCGCCGCAGAGGTCGCAGATGTTGGCTTTATTGTCCCCTGGGTGAAGGGTTGGGATGTCCCCCGGGCAGGCTTCTATGCACTTTCCGCAGCTAGTGCACGCGTCCCTGTCGACTATAACTGCGGTAGTTTTTTCGTCGACAGAAAGGGCATCGACTGGACACGACTCCACGCACGGGTAGTCGTCACACTGGGCGCAGAGATGGGGTACCTCAACACCTGGGAATGGCATAAAGATCCTGACCCTGCTAGCCTCGGGCCACATCCACCCATCGTGGTGTATACTGCAGGCGAGTTCGCATAGCTGGCAGCCCGTACACCTCTCGTAGTCTCTCACAATCCAGATGGGATCACTCATTATATCACCAGAATTCCTGTTATCATCAGTTCTGGTAACCAATAAAATTATTCATTAGAATGTGAAATTCTCGAATTTTCTGGTGCTCCAGAGAGGAAAATTCGGGCCTGAAAGATGCTGTAGATGGGTTTATTCCTCGTTAATACTGCGTGTTTTGTAGATTGTAATAATTTTCCAATATCCTGTCTAAAAGATCTGGTTGAAGCATATAGAGGTTTTTAGCATCACCTTTTGGTATGAAAATCCTTATCAGATAATTTTTTCCTAATCTGTCAGATGAGTCGAGATATACTTCGGGTTTTCTGAGTTGCATATCTTTGTGTTCCAAATGGAACTCTTCCAATGCTGGATGTAAGCACTCTTCCATGAGTTTTCTATTGGTGATCGAGTGGTCAAAGCCAACTGTGAATGTGTATTTAATGAAACCTTCATGCGTGATATTTAGTATTCGGCTATTCATCACTTGGGTGTTGGGCACTTTCAGGAGATTGAATGTAGGCGTGTAGAGGTTCGTGTAGTTGATGGCGATCTCCTCCACCTGACCTTCTAGGTCCCCGATCTTGACGTAATCTTTCACCTTGAATGGTTGTGATAAAAGCACGTAGAACCCGGCTACGACATTATTGATTGTCTGACTTGATCCGAAGCCTAGAAATGCTCCGATGAGAGCTGACGTGCCGACGAACCACTCTGTCGGAAGCTCCCAGAGCCCGAATAGGAGCGTTGTTGTAGCCATGATGGCTACGACTCTCAAAACCAGCCTGACACCATTCAGGGCGTGTGGTTCGAGTTCGATCCGTTTTACAGTCCGTGAGATTAACTGACTTAGTAGTTTGTACCCTACTGAAATGATAGCCACGACTGCTGCGCTAGCTATGAGTTTCTGTTCAATGGGTAACGCGTTCAGTAAATTAGTGAGGGACATTGTCTAATGTCTATACATATGCACCTCGAAAAATGTTTTCATTCACTATCTCTCTTGACTTGAGATATCTGAGCTCTAATCTGCATAATCAGGTTGGAGAGAAGCCCGAATGTCAGGATCTGGAATCCTGACACCACCAATAACATCGACAATAAGAATGTGTACGGCATGGAGAATCCCGCCATGGAATTTCCCTGAATCTTCCAAGCGGTTAGGACCATCAGGATTATCACACCCACAATGATCAGAGGCAGCCCAACATAGGTCGAGACGCGGTTGAGTCTCGCCGAAAGCAAGTCCTCTAGCTTTGTCTGGATCCTTCTCCCCAGCATGGTCCTGCTCGGCCTCTGCTCCTCAACGATAACAGGGACCTCGACGATGTCCAGCCCTGCGCTGCTCGCTTCCACCAGGAGCTCTGTCTCAAATATCCCACTGGCCGTCGGGATCCTATCCATTAACTCAAGAATCTTGCTCTTCCTGAAAGCCTTCACACAGGTGGTATCCGTGAACTCCGTATCATACAGGCCCCTCACCATCCCATGATACGCCCTGCTGGCTATCCTCCTGGCGGGAGGCCTCCTGTCCAGGTCTCGTGCTAGTCGTTTTGACCCAATCACCGCGTCAAACACATCAAGGAGCCGCACGCTCTGGTGGATGAACTCCGCGTCCACGCTGAGGTCTACGGGAAAATACACAAGTTTCTCGGATCTGGCGTAGTTGAAGCCTGCTTTGAGGGCTTCAGAGAGGTTGGCTTCCGGTATCTCCAGATACCTCACGTTTTCTCTTTCCTCCGCGAGTAACATGGCAATCTTCTTTGAGTCATCGTTGCTCCCGTTCTCGCAGAGGATGATCTCATGACGAGGCAGCCTCCCTTCTAGGTGGTTGCTGAGATACTCGATGTTCTCTCTGAGTATCCTTGCCTCATTGTGTATGGGCACTACCACGCTGGCTTCAGGTTTCATACAGCACCCTCAGCGCCAGAGACCGAGGAATAGATGGGTCGCAGAACCAAAATTAACGTTCCATAAATAAAAGTTTTATTTTCATATAACATTCTAACTTAATATAACCTTCCTTGGGATCTAAATGAAGGTCTGCCTAGTCTCACCCGAGATCTTCTCAGGAGGATATCACGGAGGCTTCGGGTTCCTAACCCGCACACTGGGGAGAGGACTCGTCCAGAAGGGACACGAGGTCTCGGTCGTCACAGTCCGCAGAGGAACACAGGAGGAGTACGAAGAACTCGACGGGATGAAGGTGCACGCATTCTCAACACACGGAGGCGGACCCCGTGCCCTACGCGCCCTCCTCTCCCGACTGAACTCACTCGAATACTACCGTGATGTCGACGCCGACGTCTACCACAGCCAGGCCATCAGCTACAATACCTACGCGGCGCAGAGAGCCGTACCCGAAGGGAAACACGTCATCACCTTCCAGGACCCCTTCGACCTCCACGAGTGGACCAGGCTATCCCAGGTAGACCCCAAGGTCAAGTTGACGATCCCCTTCAGGACGAGGCTCATATTAGAGAACTCGCTGCTCTCCCATGCCTGCAGGAGAGCTGACGCCCTATACGCCCAGGCCAAGTTTCTCATCCTGAAGTCCAGGAGGCTGTACCGCCTGAAGGGCGACATCTCGTTCCTCCCTAACCCCGTCGACGTACCCTCGAGGAAGATGCAGAAGACGAGCACTCCCACCGTCTGCTTCCTGGGGCGCTGGGACCCCCAGAAGCGCGTCGAGCGTTTCCTGGAGCTTGCCCCCATATTCCCGGATGTCGATTTCGTGGCCATGGGACTCGGCCACGACCCCCAGGTGGATGCATTACTCAGGGAGAAGTACGACGGCATCTCGAACCTGCGCCTCACTGGATTCGTCTCCGAGGAGGAGAAGTCCCGGATCCTCGAGGGGAGCTGGGCCCTAGTGAACACCAGCATCAGGGAGGCCCTCCCCGTCTCCTTCCTCGAGGCCCTGGCCCATGAGACCCCCATAATAAGCGGCGAGAACCCCGACGGCCTAACCTCGGCCTTCGGATACCACGTCATCGATAACGACTACGCGGGGGGGTTGCGTTGGATGCAGGAGGATGAGGGTTGGTTTGAATGGGGGCGACGGGGCAGGAGGTACGTCGAGGAGGTTCACGAGGCTGGTGCCGTTGTCGACCGCCACATCGAGATCTACAGGGACCTGCTGGAACACCGTAAATGAGTGGAGTTTGAGTATTTGAGGTTCGTCGTTTTCGGTGGTTGGTTTGGCTCGGGGAACCTGGGAGACGACGCGATCTTGATAGGGCTGCGGAGTGTTATGGAGCGCACGTTCCCTGACGCTGAGTTCGTGGCCCTGTCGACCGATCCCTCTTATACCCGGAGGGTCTGCGGTGTCGGTGCCAAACGGCTGATGAGCGCGCGAGGCCTGTTCAGACGTGGTGATGACTCGCTCTCTGCCTATCTACAGGCGTTCATGGACGCCGACGCATGCGTCGTGAGCGGGGGGACACCCATATACGATTACGGTCATCTATCCAGGGGGTTCCATTTCGGGCTTCCCAGGATCACCGGGACACCTCTGATCTGTTTCGGTGTAGGCGTAAAGTCGATCGAGTCCATGATGGGGGCCTCGTCGGTCAGGGTGTTGCTCCGGGGGGCTCGTCTCGTGTCGACGAGGGATGCTCTGTCCAGAGATGAGCTAGTTAGGCTAGGGGTCGGTGGTCGGATATCCGTTACGGGGGATTCGGGTCTCTTCCTTGAGCCGGCTGAGCGTGAGGACGCGCTGAGAACCCTGACCGAGAGCGGCGTGGACATCTCAAGACCCATGACGGCTATCTGCCCCAGGTTCCTGTCGACCCAGCATCGTCGACACTTCCATGACCCCCTCTCATCTGTTGAGGTCTCCCGCATCCGTCGGGGCGTCGCTGGGGTCGCCGATCACCTGTTGAGCATGGGGTTCGAAGTCGTTTTTCTCACGTTTCACAGGGGTCCCGTTGACGATGACCTTATGGAGATAAGGGCGATCGTGTCGCTGATGCATGGATCCTCCCCGAAGATATTAAGAAAAGATCTCCTTCCCGGTGAGGCGATGTCCGTCCTGGGGTGCATGAAGCTGGTCTTCGGGTTGAGGCTCCATTCGCTGATTTTCGCGGCGTCCCTGGGGGTTCCCGTGGTGGGGGTCAACTACGACTCCAAGATCAGGGGATTCATGGAGCTCGCTGGCGCCGGGGAGTGCCTATGTGAGGTGTCCGGTGAGCCTAGATCCTGGGTTGAGGTTGTGGACACGGTCCTGGATGATGGCGGGGTTATGGGGCGCGTTATATCCCGTTCCTGTGGGGAGATGAGGGCTAGGATTCTCGATGAGGCTGGGATGATGAGGGATCTCCTGAAATCCGGGTATTGAGGCTTTCACCATCCGATAGCGTACGGGGCGCCTGTCCGGGGGGAGGCCCCTCCATACATGACCCCGGTCTCCGGGTCGTATCTGATGGCGAGGCATCTGCCATGGCTCCAGGGTGGGCTGACGATGACCTCATGTCCCTTCTCTCGCAGCGCCTCAATCGTTTCAGAGGGTATGCGGGGCTCGGCGTACACCCTTCCCGGGAATACGGCGTGGGGCCAGAACGAGCCGGGGAAGTGGTTGGAGTGGACGGTGGGCTGGTCCAGGGCCTGCTGGACGTTCATGCCGAAGTCGATGTGGTTGAGGAAGAACTGGAGGCTCCACTGGTCCTGCCTGTCCCCCCCGGGGGTCCCGAAGACCATGTAGGGCTCGCCGGCCCTCATGACGAGGCTGGGGGTGAGGGTTGTGCTTGGCTTCTTCCCTGGCTCCAGCTTCTCGACGTGGTCGGGGTCGAGATGGAGCATCATGCCCCTCGTGCCCATGGGGAATCCGAGGCCCGGGATGACGGGGCTGGTCCTTATCCATCCTCCGCTGGGCGTCGCCGATACCATGTTCCCTGTGCTGTCCACGGCGTCCAGGTGGACCGTGTCTCCCTC
>CAYONH010000027.1:7792-11952 GCA_964405275.1 uncultured Candidatus Bathyarchaeia archaeon
AGCTGCTGGAGCATGACGGGGCCCTGGGTCCACGTGTCGCATTTGTAGACGTCGTAGCCCCTGTAGTTGACGGTGACGGGGTCCTCGAACCTCGCCCGGTAGTTGGCGAAGTCGTCTGTGGTCATCAGGCCGTGGTGTTCCTGGTCGTAAACGTCCCTGCATTTATACGTCTGCATGAAGTCGATGATCGCATCAGCTATGGGCCCCCTGTAAAAGAAGTCTCTCGCCGCGTCTATTCCTGCGGATCTTCCTGCTTTCTTGCCCAGCCTCTCCGCCTCTGCAACCATTGTGAATGTCTGAGCCCAGTCGGGGTTCCTCAGTATCTGTCCTATCTTGGGGACCTTTCCGTCTGGGAGGTAGAGTTCGGCGGAGGTCGGCCACTCCTTGAGGTATCTCTCGGCGAAGTCTATGAGCCTGCTTCGGAGGGTCTGGTAGACGGGGAATCCCTCGGAGGCAAGGCGTATTGCGGGCTCCATCACTCTGCCTAGGCTCATGGTGCCGTACTCGTCGAGGAGGGTCAGCCAGGCGTCGAAGCTTCCAGGTACCACGGCGGGGGTGAAGCCGTCCTCTGGTATGAGGGGGTATCCGTGGTCCTCGAACCAGCCTATCGTTGCGGCGGCGGGGACGGGCCCCTGGCCGTTGACTGCGATGACCTTCTCCTCGTCGGCGAGGTAGACGAGGATGGGGGTCTCGCCGGCGATGCCTACGATGTAGGGCTTGAGCACCGTGAGGCAGAAGAACATGGTGGCCCCGGCGTCGATGGCGTTGCCCCCCTGCTTGAGGGCGTGGTGGCCAGCCTCCGAGGCGAGGTAGTGGGTTGACGTGACCATTCCGTGGGTGCCCATGACGACGGGGCGGGTTGTGAACGCCATCGTTATCCTGACGAGTTAGGAGGAAGCCCTATATATTTACGGTCGTCGGGGGAAGCGTTTTCTTCTCCGGTGTCAATGGGGTAGGGGGTCCGTTTGTCTCAGGTTGAGGGGAGGAACCCGGTTCTAGAGGCCGTCCGGGGGCGGCTTGCGGATCGGGTTCTGGTTGGTGAGGATTCGAAGAGCGCTCGCAAGATCGAGGAGATAGTCAACCTCGCTCAGAGAGCGGGTATACGTGTTGAGTTCGTGCCCCGTCGTGAGCTTGACCGGATCTCGGAGACAAAGCACCATCAGGGGGTCATCGCGTTCATCGTTCGCCCCTCTTACACCTCTATCGAGGAGGTCATGTCGGGTGTAGAAGGTGATGTCTGCGTCGTCGTCTTGGACCGGGTGCAGGATCCCATGAATCTGGGGTCCGTGCTGAGGACGGCTGAGGCGACGGGAGTGAAAGCCATCGTGATCCCCAGGAGGGGGGGTGTGGGCCTCACGCCCACCGTCCGGAGGGCTGCGATGGGTGGGGATGTTTACGTGCCTGTCGTGAGGGAGAGGCCTTTCCGGGTGTTGAGGTCCCTGAGGGAGGAGGGGGTCAGGGTCGTGGGCGTTGATCCTGGTGGTGGGGTCGACTACTATGATGAGCGGTTGACGGGGTCAGTAGCGTTTGTCCTCGGCGGGGAGGGGGGCGGTCTCAGCCAGCAGATGCTGGATAAGTGTGATGTGGTGGTTCGGATCCCCATGGCCGGGCATCTGGACTCCCTGAATGTGGGGGTCGCGGCCGCCGTGGTGCTGTATGAGCGTGTGCGGCAGCAGTCGGGTTCCTGAGGCGTGTCGGGAAAAAAGGGGAGAGCTACCTTTCGAGGCTGAATACGTGTACCTCTGTCGTCTCCGGCAGGGTGTCATGGTTGTATGTGGCCTCGTTGCCTCCTATGCGTCTGTGGGGTTTGTCTCTGATGAAGTCGTCGACCTCTGGTAGCTGGAACCAGGGGAAGATGATGCCCGGGGTGTTGTAGTGCATGGGCATCACGACGCTGGGCTTGAGCTTGGCTATGTTCTCCTCGGCTCTTCCGGGTTCCCGTCCTATGCCCTGCATGAGGATGTCGACGTGTCCCATCTCCGTTAGGTGTCTCTCGGTGAGGGGGTGGCCGAGGTCTCCCATGTGGGCGAACCTGATGGAGTCGATCTCGATGACGAATATTGTGTTGGGGCCGAGGCGGGCTCCTGCTGCGTCGTCGTGGTATGCCTTGACGCCGGTGATGGTGGCTCCCTTGACCTGGGTGTGGGTGGGCTCTTCGAGGATGGTGGCGTCTGGGAACAGGTGTCTGCCGCTTGCGTGGTCTTCGTGGGGGTGGGAGATGGTGACGATGTCTGGTTGGGAGTCTGGGGTTGGTAGTCCGAGGGAGGGGCCGTCGTGGGGGTCTGTGAGGATGGTGGCTGTGTTCTGTATCTGGTAGCAGCAGTGGCCGAACCATTTGACGGTGACCATGTTTACCTTGGGGGTATTGGGTCAGGATTTTATTAAGGTCTGTCGTTGGGATGTGCGGCTGGCTTAGGATAAGGGTTTGGCGCTGTGTCGTGTGGGGATTCGTGGGGGGAGGGGGGTCTTTCATCATCATTGTTTTTGTGTTCGTCGGTGGGTGGTCATCTGGGTTGGGCGTTGTGTTTTCGGTGTGAAGGCGGTTGGTGTTGTGGTGTCGGAGTTCACTGTTCCGGGTTTGGTTCAGCGTCTGTTCTGTGCTGAGAGGGTGGAGGCTATGATGGCTAACCCTATGATGATGGCTATCATTGCGCCGAAGCGGACGCCGACGCTTGTGCCCCAGTCGGCGAAGAACTGGCCCATGTTCTCCCCCCAGTTTCCCATGAATTCCCCGAAGTTTGTGCCCCAGTTGCCCATGAAATCGCCGAAGTTGGAGCCCCAGCTTCCGATTATCTGGCCCATGTCCCTCCCCAGGAAGAGGATTATCCCGATGAAGATCACGACGGCCCCGATGACCAGGCCCGGGTTCGCGCTGCTGGACGTCCCGGAGAGGGCTGAGGTCACGCGTCTCTCATAATAGCTCTCTCGGCTCCCCGTTGAGTCATCGATGGGGGCTCCGCATTTCGCGCAGAACACCGCCTCGTCATCGTTCTCGGCACCGCATTTCGGGCAGTACATCTAGGTCACAGTCCTACATAGAGAAGAGTTTCCATGGATATTAACCCTTCAGAGTTTACCTAACATCCATTACCTCTTTCGTGCGCTCGATATTTCCCTACAACAGGAGTAGGAGGTCCAGACATGCGAGGAACAGGAAGAGAGCTGATATGTTGAGCCTGGTGTAGCGCCGGGCGTGCTCAGGGCTATCAGATAACAGCAGGACACCGAACAGGCTGGAAGCAGCGGGAACCAGTGAAACCCATGGGACCATCTTGGAGCGTAAGAGCGGTAGGAGACGGAAATAGGTCGACGATGCAGCTACCGCACACAATAGTACAACGAAATAGGTCCTCCGTCGACCGATCAACCCAACAAGGGTTTTCTTGTCCATCATCCGATCCACCTCATAATCGGGGACCTGCAGACACAGACTTAGTATAAACCCGTAGAGGATCAACGGAATGGAAAATGACGTGAAGGAGCCGTCGATCCCGTTCCGAGTGAAAATGTAGCCGACGGCTGGGACACAGAAACCTGTCCCAACTGCGATGGTGATCTCTCCAAGTCTCCTTGAATGCAGTCTGACAGGGGGCGCCGAGTACAGCCACCCCAATGCGTTGAACAGCACCACGACGCCTACCAGATGCCACGTTGAACCTATGAAAACATAGACTGATGCCATTAATATGGAAATAGCGGAGCAGCCTACTGCGACTCTTAACGCTGAGTTTCGCATCTCATTGTCATCGATTAAGAGATTTACACTGCCGAAGGGCTTGAACGGCGCGGATCTATCGACCTCAACGTCATAGTAATCGTTGTTGTAATGGGTGGAGAGGTCCATGAACAACACGATCAGGTAGCCCACAAGGAACTCGGACCAAGACAACCCGCCGCCGAGACTCAACCCATACAGCACACCTACAAGGTACCCGAGGAAACCACCAGCCACGATGTGCGGACGAATAACCTTTAACAGCCTCAGGTCAACCAAATACGACACCACCGGATTCGATCTTTTTTATAATACGATATCGGTTAGCCTCAATTATGTCCTTTGACACCCTCAAGGCCTACCTGGACTTGACCAGACTCCACTTCTCCATAGTCTGGCCCCTCCTGTTCTGCTCTGGGCTCTTCCTCAGCTTCCCCAGGTACGG
>CAYONH010000027.1:12052-14996 GCA_964405275.1 uncultured Candidatus Bathyarchaeia archaeon
CCCAACTCCCTCTACGTCCTCGGCATCATGGCCTACAGCTACCTGATGGAGTACTTCTACCAGGTCAAGAAGAGGGACCAGGAGGCTCCCCTCGCCCAGCTCCTCGGGAGGACCGACTTCACCCTGTTCCCCGTCGCGGGCTACCTGATCAACGGGCACCCTGACTACGTCGCTCTCCTCTACTTTCTGTTCTTCTACCCGTTCGCCCAGGCTCACCTTGGCGCCAACGACATCATCGACACGGAGAACGACGAGGCCCGGAACCTGAAGACGATCCCCCTCCTTTTCGGAATTAAGGGGACGAAGAGCTGGATACATGTCTTCAGCCTGCTGCACCTGGTGGGAGCCTACCTGTTCATCGGTGTTCAGGGAACCGTTGCGAGGTACGGCATCATGGCTGGCCTTCTGGTACTCACGGGGGCCAACATGTTGATACGGAGGGGGAAGACGCCCGCTGACTGGATGAAGGCATTACCTCTCTTCCACATGACGATGCTCGTCTACATCGTCTCCATGATAGCCGACTACTTCATCTAACCAAGGCGGGATGAGGGGTCAGCTGGACCCATCAAGCGCATGCAGATAAGAATTAGGGGTATAAAAAAAGAGGTTGGTAGGACCTCAGTCCCTCTTGATGGGGGGTATCCACCACTCGCGCCCACGGGGCGTGTTGATGTACTCCGGCCAGCGAAGGTCGATGGGGGGCTCCATGTCAGGCGGCAGCAGTGGTCCCACGACGCCATCCTTCGTCCTCTCCCTGAACTCGTCCCAGCACCTCTTCAGCTTCGCTGGGTCCGTGATGAGGTCCACCATCGTGCCCGAGATCCCCTTGCCCGCGGTGTAGATCGACTTGTCGATGGGCCCGACCATCCCCCCCAGGGCCATCCGAGCCCAGTAGGGCACCCGGACCCCCGGCACGCTCACCCTGGGGGTGGCCACCTGGATCCAGACCGTGGGGCAGTGCCAGCTGAACTCAACGTAGTCGTCGCTCCCGATGTTCTTCTGGCCCGGCGGGATCCGCATCCTCGTCCTCCGTTCCCACTCCTCAGGGGGAGTGAGCTTGTTGTTGTAGGGCTCATCCGGTGCCTCGTGCCCGAGATTCCTGATGATCTCCCTGGCCTTCTCCTTGTCCCCATCGTCCCAGGAGGGTGGACCCACAAGCACCAGGTTCTCGTACGCCAGATCCGCCAGGGCTATGTTGGGCAGCCCGATGCGGGTCTTCGTCACCCATCGGGTGGTCAGGGTGCAACCCGTCGCCTTCGCCACCGACTCCGCGTTGTTCTGGAGAACCTTGTACACGCGCTCCTGCTGCTCCAATGTCGGAGCCCTGAACGCGTATGTGATGACCCCGATCTTCGGAGGTATGTTGTCGCTGGTGCACTGGCCAGCCGCGAGGATTGCCTCGTTGATGGTCCACGAGCCGCTGTTCCGGGCCATCGCCTCCTTCGTGTACTTCGTCGTAGTATACATGAGGCAGACGGCGTCCAGCGCCCCCGGGCACCTTCCACCACCCAGCTCAGCCCACTTCTCGGGCTCAAAGCACTCGAAGATGAATGCCACGCACCAGTAGCTCCCGAACTGGGTCTCGTACATCACCGTCGTGTCCCCCCTCGGGTGCCACGTCACAGCCGCGTCGAGGCCGTCGTAGTAGCCCCTAGCCGCGTGGAAGGGCTTCGCCACGCAGATCTTCTCCGCGCAGGCCCCGAAGACCTTGAGGGTCCCCTTGAGGCCGTGCACCTCCATGGCGTGCTTCGTCGCGTGGGCGCCAACAGCCGCGGCGACCCCCAACGCAGAGTGGGGATCCGTATGCCCCGCCTGGTACGGGTTCTCCGCGGACCTGTACGGGACGGGGTCCTGGGCCATCCCCGGGACGGCGTCGTACTCCGTGTAGGTAGATATCACCGGCCTGCCGCTGCCCCAGGTCGCCAGGTAGGAGGTCGGCATCCCTGCGATGCCCTCCTCGACCTTGAAGCCGTCCTCCCTGTGGAACTCGACGAAGGCCTCCGCGGACTTGTACTCCCTGAGGGCCGACTCCGCGTAGTGCCAGATCTTCTGGTGGAAGTCGGAGATCCTCTTGGAGTTGTCCTCGACCCATTCGAAGGCGGTCTTCTTCTCCTTTGTCAACTCCGCCAAAATATTCACGGGAGATAGTGGATCCCTTCAGGCTATAAAATGTGGCAGACTCAGGTGAGGATGAGGACCAGCAGGACGGAGATGAGCCCCGTCGTGTAGATGCCGTCGAAGGTGCCCGCGCCCCCGATGCTCACCATGGGGGCCCCCAGCTCAGAGATCTTCCTCATGTTCAGCAGGTCTGCGCCGATCAACGTCCCAAGGGTCCCCCCGATGTAGGCGATCTGGGTCGGGCAGGAGGTCCCCAGGAGCATGTGGACGAACGTTGTCGCAAGGGCGACGGTGAAGGGGGGAACGAAGGCGGGGGTCGCGATACCCAGGCCCTTGATGAGTCTCGACGAACGGTAGACCACCACAGTCTCGACTGCAAGGACGAAGAGGACCTTCATGTAGGTGGAGACGGGATCGGGTGACTTCAGCGGGATGGAGTATACGAGGAGGTAGAGGGAGACGATTATGGGCAGCAGGGCTCCGCCGACGTTGATGGAGACCAGGGTCCTCCTCACCCCCATCTCCAGCCGGGGGACCCTCCAGTTCACCCCGAAGAACCGGACCTCCCTCATCCTGTAGATGGGGACACGGCTCTCCACCTGGGTCACCGGCACGTTGATGAAGCTGCCCAGCAGGCTGAGCAGAAGGAAGGACCCCACCTCCTCGGGTGGCAGCCCCAGCCCACTCACCAGGACCTCCCTGAAGGAGAGGACGAGCGAGGGCATCAGCACGAGGAGGAAGGAGAGGAGCACTAGGTAGTAGGTCAGCGAGACGGGCCTGTGGATGATCCTCCGCCTGTACAAGGGCTATCCCGTTTATCTTG
>CAYONH010000028.1:0-14709 GCA_964405275.1 uncultured Candidatus Bathyarchaeia archaeon
GGAGACGGGGTCCAACGACCTCTGCATAGGAGTCGGCAGCCTAGACCCAGGCCGCATCCTCGGCCTCCACCACCATCAGGATGACGCCGAGTTCTATTACGTGCTCAGCGGCAGCGCGAAGGTGACCGTGGACGAAGAGGAGATAAATGCGACCCCCGGCACCGCCATCTACATACCCGTCGCATCCAAACACGCGATACTGAATGATGGTGAGGAGAAATTCGTCTTCGTCTATGGGCTGAACGCCGACACCCGGCGATATGTATACGACATATCCGTAGAGGAAGTGTGAGACGAGAAGCAATCACGCCACAAACATAGGATGAACGCATCAAGGGGAATCGAAGAAAAGAGTATGGGGTTAGGCCTTGAGTTCTGGGAGTTACTTAAGGCCCTTTATTAGCTCGTCGTAGAGAAATGATAACCCGCTGCGCGCGCTAGGATATGATACTACCAATAATCAGGATACTTCTCCTGCATTCTTTTTAGGATCCAAGTCCCAAGATCGACGTTGTCTTCTAACGCCTTCTCAAATGCCTCCGCTCGCTCCTCTTGGGTCGTCAAATGCATATGCATTAAATGTGCACGCAACAACGACCAAGTCTCCTCTGGATTATCTAGATCGCTTAAGGACTCAGGTTTCATGTACGTGTCTATATATTCGATTATCTCTCCCTCATCCTTCAAGATACGCCCGTCTTTCCAGATCGGTAACGAATCGAAAATGATTAATTCTTCATCTCTGGTATCCGACTCTTCATTCACCATTTTTCGCATAATCAGATGAAGTCACTTTATTAACGATTATTGATGCTTGGCGAGGCCGATCCTGTCCCGGATGAACCTGTGACAGGATATTACGCGCGCATTCCACCATGTAACAATATGATGAAGTTAAGAAAAGAGTACGGGGTTAAGAAAAAATGGCGCTTTATTATTGGAAGTATCCGTCGACGTCAGTTGTATCCGGTGGGTAGCCTCTCTTCACCCTCACCTTAGTCACCTCATCATTGAGGTACTCAAACCATATCCACCAGTCAGGGTTGTTGTAGCGTCTCCTATGCTCCTCTATCACTGACTTCCACTTCCGCCACTGCATGTTGGCGCCCAACGCCTGCGTAAGATGATACACGGAGTCGATGTCAATTAATCCCTGATGCAGATGGTAGCCTATGCCATCCATGAAATTCCATAACTTGTATCGTTTAATGTAGTTGTCACGATTCACGGCGGAGTCGTACTTCCTGAGGAAGTCGTCGTAGTCTGTCCACTCTATCTCAAGGAGTTCTATGTAGTCGTTCATCCATTCTGTGCTCATCTGTTGTTCTCGTAAACGCATCAGCGTCTATGTCTTCAGGGCTTTCCTCGCGTTCCTCACCGTCATGACATAGTAGCTGAATCCCCCAATCACTCCGAAGATAGCCACAAGGTCCCTGGCCACCGATAACTCGATCATCATCGCACGAATAGTCTAGACGAGGATTGGATAAGAGTTGGGTATACTATTGGGATTAGATTATCTTGATTTCAGTGCCTTCTACAAGTACTGCTTGCTGGTCTGTTAATGTTACAATACATTTACCTGTTTTCCAGCTATATTCCAAATAGTTCATACGATGTTCCCTCCAATCCCAGTGGGGAATAATATAGAAGGGAACTAAACCAAATCCCTTCATGTTTACTAATCCAACATCATTATTATCTGAAGTCAATTGCTCATCAATATCTGGACCCATTATCTTAGATCCTGCACTAATTCCCACATAGATACCACCATTATCAACGTGTTCTCTAACCTTATCCATTAGACTTTGCTCACGCAGATATTTCAGATAGTGATAATCGTTTCCTCCACCTATATAGATAACATCAACATCGTTAAGACTAGGTGGATTTCCTTTAGTCAGATCATAGATTGAGATGTTCTCCGATGGTATTCCAGCTGTCTGAATTCTGTGTTTCTCTCTTTCTTGGGATTCTTTAGCACGTATTGAAGTCGAATCGATGGTTATGATTAGAACCTTGTAATTGTACAATGGATTGGTGAGGAGATCTGTGAATGCTTGCTGTATACTGTCTGTAGAGATGCCTGCAGAGGTTAACAGTAGTTTCATGATGATACTTAGGTTCTGCTTTGGATAAGACTTGGTATATCAATTCTACTAGACTTTTAATAGATCGATCTTCGAAATTTTGTACCTATGGATATGCTATGATATATACGCTCATGTGCATTTTTCAAACCCGAGGGATACGCTGTCGAGATGGTTCAATATCTCACCCCTTATGGCATATAGGTTGCCCAAGAGTAAACTCCAAAGGAGATCAAACAAACGCACTACAGAAAAATACATTTGCACACGAAAATATACCCCGGTTAACCGATTCCAAGACCCCTCCCACCGAAAGGAGCCCAGAAACGCCTCCCCTAGAATAGGGGGGAGGGGGGGGTCAACCATCCGCCTCTGAAAAACCCTCCGATCGACGGAAGAACACCGAAAAACGCTCAAACCGGATCCCATTCAGGTCAAAACAGGTAACAATGCACACCCAAAAAACGCCCTGGAACGCTTATCCCCTGCCAGCCACATCACCGCAAACACCATATGCAACATCCCACGAGTAACACGAAGGATCAGAAATGAAGCTTAAAGACGAATTCCCCCTAACCCGGAACAAGATCTACTTCAACACAGCCGCCATCGGCGCCATGCCAGCCTCCACCATCCAGACCGTCGAGGACTACACCCAGGACCTCCTCAAGGTCATGAGAGGCCAAGGAGACGTCATGGCAGGACCTGAGACCTGGAAGGAGAAACGCCTCAACAGCAAGAACCTCCTCGCACAGGTCATAGGCGCCAAGCCAGAGGAGATCGCATTCGTCCCCAACTGCACCACAGGCATAAACACGGCGTTCAACATGATCCCCATCAAGAAGGGCCAAAACATAGTCTCCACGGACCTCGAATTCCCCATGGGATTCGTCGTCGTCAACGCCCAGAAACGCCGAGGCGCCGAGACGAAATTCATCAAGGGCAGCAACGGCATCGTCACCACGGACCAGTTCGAGAAGGCCATAGACGACGACACAGCCATCGTCTACATCGACAACCCCGCCTGGTTCAACGGCCTCCTATTCGATGTCAAAGCCATATCAGAACTAGCCCACGACCACGGAGCGTACCTCGTCGTCGACACAACCCAGTCATTCGGAGCCCTCGACTGGAGGATCGACACAAAAGGCGTCGACTTCGCAGCCACCAGCACGTACAAGTGGCTCATGGGAGGCATATTCGCGATAAGCGCAGGATTCCTCTACATCAACGAGGAGCACGTAGACAAGCACAAGCCCCTCCACGTGAGCGGCGGCACCGCCAGCCGGAAACAGGTAGAGGACTCAACCGAGGGCTACGCCCAGTACGATCTGGAATGGAAAGAGGGCATGGGCCGATATGAGATCTACAACAGGATGGAGACCGCATACGTCGCCGTCGAGAACTCCATGAGGGTCATCCTAGACCACGGCATGGAGAACGTCGAGAACCAGATAAAGAGGGTGGACACGGTACTCGTGGACGGCCTCCTGGAGGCAGGATACGAGCTCCAGACCCCCGCCGAAGAGGCCCAGCGGATCTACCTCAACGTCAAGGTACCCGACCCCGGGGAGACCGTCAAGGAGCTCCAGAAGCACGACGTCCACGTCAGCTCAAGGGTAGGCGGAGTCAGGATAGCACCCCACTTCTACAACACAAAGGAAGAAGCGGAGACGCTCCTCGAGAAGATCAAAGAGGTCACGAAATAACCAAATCCCCCTTTTTATCATTAAAAAAAGGATCAAGACCAAAGCAGTCGAGAAAATATATATCGCATGTACTCCCAAGCCCCAGCTTATACTGGTGCCCTCGCATATGGAAAGGATAATTATTTAAACAGCCTCTCGGATGGAATGTGATCATAAATCTGGTAGGCTTAAAATCCACTAAAGCGACCAAGGCCAACCAGGACTAATGGACAACACACACCTTTCAAATATGTAGGAGAATATGAAATGGGAAAGAAGATAGTGTGTCGCTGTCACGACGTGACGGAGTCGGACATCGAGGCGGCCATCGACGCCGGCTACGACGACTTAGAGACACTCAAAAGGATCACCGGCGTGACGACAGGCCACTGCCAGGGAAAGACATGCCTCTCCCTGACAATGGACATCCTCGGCCGGAAGAAAGGAGAACGGCTCAGCCAGACAACGAGGATCAGAGCCCCCATAGACCCCGTGACCCTCGGAAGCCTCGTCACCAAGAAGGAGAAGCCCTAGAGACGTGAATGCAATGGTAGACTGGAGAATATACGAACACCCCATACTCGAATTCGACAGGGGCAAGGAGGTCACGATCTACCTCGACGGGAAGCCCATGAAGGCATTCGAGAGCGAGACGGTCGCAGCAGCCCTCTACGCCAACGGCCTCAGGGAGTTCAGCAAGAGCATCAAGTACCGAAGGCCCAGAGGCTTCTTCTGCGCCATAGGTAGATGCTCGGCATGCATGATGGAGGTCGACGGGGTCCCCAACGTCCGAACCTGCGTCACAATGTGCAAAGAAGGCATGAAGGTAAAACGCCAGAAGTACCCAGCCGACTACCTTAACCCGGTCCTCAACCTGATGAAGCTCCCACCAGCAGTCTACATGCGGCTGATGACCAGACCCAGCTTCATCTACAAGCCCGCGATGACCGTCATGAGGGAGCTCACAGGCCTCGGCGCATTCAAGAAAGACCTGCCGGGGCCGGCCCCCACGACAATGGGGAGCGAGGGAACCCTGGAGACCGACTTCCTCGTCGTAGGAGGCGGACCAGCCGGAATGCAGGCTTCCATAGAGGCCGGCCAGAGGGGCGCCAACATCATAATAGTCGACGACAAGGACCGCCTCGGCGGCCAGCTCCTCAAGCAGACCCACACATTCTTCAGCGACATCAAGTACGCGGCAGGCAAGCGAGGGTTCAAGCTGGGCGAGCAGATGATAGCCCAGCTCTCAGAGCTCCCCAACGTGAAGGTCCTCACAGAGACGAGCGCCGTCGGCTACTACCCCAACGAGAACGTCATGCTCATGAAACGCCCCGGAAACGCTACACTCAAGGTCAAAGCGAAGAAGTACCTCGTCGCAACAGGAGCCTACGAGAAGACACTGGTATTCGAGAACAACGACATACCAGGGGTCTACGGCGCAGGCGGGGTCCAGACACTCCTCAACGTATTCGGCGTCAAGCCCGGGAACAGGGGCATCCTCCTGGGAACGGGGAACGTCGCCCTCATGGTGGCCTACCACCTCATCCAGGCAGGGATAGAGGTCGCGGGAGTCTACGCACCCAGCTTCAGGAGGGTGAGGGGCTACTTCGTCCACGCGGCGAAGATTCAGCGACATGGCGTCCCAATCGTCACGAGACACACAATCGTGAAAGCCCTCGGAAAGGATAAGGTGGAGGGCGCCATCATGACCAGGCTCAATCCTGACTATACGCCGGTTGAAGGCTCCCAGTTCAAGGTGGACTGCGACTTCATCTGCATCGGAGTCGGCCTCAACCCCGCCTACGACCTCGTGCAGCTCTTCAACCCACAGATGGTGAACAACGGCACCCTCGGAGGCATGGTCCCCATAAGGGACAAGACATACCGCTTCGCACCTAACGCCTACATCGCGGGAGACTGTGGAAGCATCGAGGAGGCCACCACTGCTATGCTCGAGGGAGGGCTAGCCGGCCTATACGTCACGGAGGCCCTTGGAAGGGGTGACGAGGGGGTCACCGCGAAGATCGAGGAATACACACACGCCCTCGAGGATGATAGAGGCTCACCCTTCAGCACACGTCTAAAAGCCGCCATCGAGGAGATTACCGTAGAGAACATAGAGGAGGTGCTCAACTAGATGTCAAAGGAAGAACTTAACGCCCTGCAGAGAGGATACCACAGAAGAGACGAGCTCGAGGAGCTCGGCGTCCTACCCCCGGAGGAGATTGTGAGGGAGAAGCGAGTGGCCCTCATCGAGTGCGTCGAGGAGATACCGTGCAACCCATGCGCCGTCGTATGCAGGCAGGACGCAATAGAGAAGGAGGGCCTATGCACCCTAGGTAAAGTCGACTGGGAGAAGTGCTCAGGCTGCACCATGTGCGTCGCCGTCTGCCCAGGCCTCTCCATATTCCTCCAGCAGATCAAGGACGGTAAGGGCTATGTCACCATGCCATATGAGGTCCTCCCCACACCTAAGGTCGGCATGACCGTCCAGCTCATGGACAGGTCGGGGAAGGCCGTCGGCGAGGGAAAGATAGTGAACCCCACATATCAGGCGAGGGGAGACGCCTACCCCCGCTGGGTGGTCACCGTCGAGATGGACGACCCCGCGCTCTCGTACGAGGTGCGGGCCATCAAGATACCGGAGGAATGAGGATGCCCAAATACGAGACAATCGTCATCGGCGGCGGGGCCATGGGCCTCAGCGTCGCATACAACCTCATGAAGAGGGGCCGTGAAGCCCACGTCCTTGAGGGGGACTACCTCAACGCAGGATCCACCGGCAGGAACGTCGGTGTCCTCAAAGCCCGGAACCCTTACGCGATGGGGGACGGGAACGAGGACCTCGTGAAGCTCGCCAAGGAGGGCCTAAGGCTCCACGCCAACCTCTCCAGCGAGACTGGGATCAACACATTCTACAAGAAGAGCGGGTGCCTCATCGTCGCCAAGGACGAGGAGGACCTCAAGACGCTCAACGACTACCACAAGCACTTCAAATCCCTGGGCCTCGACGAGGTCCAGCTCACACCCGAGGACATCCATAGCAAGTGGCCCTACATGGACCCCGATAGCATCATCTCAGGCTTCTACTCTAAAAGCGAGGCCAACGCCCATCCCTTCGGGGTAGTCTGGGCCTACGTGGAGAACATCCGAAAGATGAAGGGCACAGTGGAGAAGCAGAACAAGGTCACAAAGGTAGAGAAGACCTCCGACGGCTTCAAGGTCACCGCCGAGAAGGGGGAGTACGAAGCTGAAAACGTGGTGGTGGCCTGTGCGGAGCGCTCCTCGGATCTCACCGAGCAGCTTGGCTACAAGATACCCATGACGCCGATGCGGAAGGAGGTCCTCATCTCCGAGCCCGTGCGGCCGTTCCTCGGGCCCACCGTGGAGAGGCTCTCCACCCACTTCCAGGTCACCCAGACCATGAGGGGGGAGATCATGGGGACCATCGGCTGGATGGAGCCGGGGTACGACCTCGGGGAGACCACATCGGAGTTCCTCAACAGCTTCGCAGACGAGATCGTCCCCATAATGCCCGTCCTCCGGAACCTGAACATCATCAGGCAGTGGACGGGGATCTGCGACAGGACCCCCGACGACAAGCCGGCCGTGGGGAGGCTCGACGAGGGGCTCTACGTCACATGCGGGTACCACGACTACGGGATAACCGTGGTCCCAGCCGTGGGCAGGCTCATGGCGGAGACCATAGCCAGCGGCGAGACCAGCTCCATGCTGAGGCCATTCGACCCCCTCCGATTCGGCTGATTTTCTCCTATCCTTCCCTTTTGTTTCATCTAGGGACAGACCAGTTTGTCCAGTAGTTTTATATCGGCAGGCGTATGATCTCCGAGGATTGCGGGGTCTGCCATGGTCTTCGATTTCCTTACTCTTGATGACGTGGAGGTCAAGGGGAAGACCGTTTTTCTGCGTGTCGACGTTAATGTCCCCCTTGACCCGGCCTCAAAGCGTATCCTGGATGCGTCTCGCATCGTGGCGACGTTGAAAACCCTCCGCGAGCTGAGGGAGGCCAGGGTCGTCCTGGGGGCTCATCAGAGTCGTCCGGGGAAGTACGACTTCTCGTCCCTGGAGCTGCACGCCCGTGTCCTCCAGATGTACCTGAACGACAGGGTGCGGTACACGGATGACATCGTGGGGGATGAGGCTACGTCGATGATCGACGGGCTCGTGCCCGGGCAGGTTCTGGTGCTCAATAATCTGCGCATGCTTGAGGAGGAGAATGTGCAGGGGACACCCGAGGAGATGGCGGAGACGAGGCTGGTCGAGACGCTGAGCCCATATTTCGACCTCGTGGTGAATGACGCCTTCGCGGCGTGTCACAGGAGTCAGCCGAGCCTGGTGGGCTTCGGGGAGGTGGTGCCGATGGTGGCGGGGCGGCTCATGGAGGCCGAGCTGGAGGCATTGGACAGGGTGGTGGTCGACCCGGCTAGGCCGTGTGTCTTCGTGCTGGGTGGGGCGAAGGTGGAGGACCGGATCCCCGTGATGAGGCGGGTTCTGGGGGAGGGGATCGCCGACCGGATATTGATCGGAGGGATGATCCGGGATACCTTCCACAGGGCGGAGCTGAACAGCCCGGAGGTCCTGGGGGATCTGGACGAGGAGGAGCGTGAGCAGGTGGATGAGGCGAGGGGGCTCCTGGAGGCTTATGGGGATGCGATAGAGCTGCCCGTTGATGTGGCGTTGGATGTTAAGGGGGAGCGGGTGGAGATCGGTGTTGACCACATCACGGATGAGAGGAATATCTACGACATCGGGCTGAACACTCTGGCGAGGTTCTGCGCGGAGGTGAAGGGAGCGGGGACGGTGGTGGCGGAGGGGCCGCTGGGGATGTTCGAGAGGAGGGGCTTCGACATCGGGACGAAGGAGCTTCTACGGGCGATGGCGGAGTGTCGGGGTTTCACGTTGGTTGGTGGCGGTCATCTGGGGGGGATGGCGGCGATGATGGACGTGGACAGCAGGATGAGCCACGTGAGCACCGGTGGGGGTGCGATGCTGACGATACTGGCGGGGGAGGATCCGCCGGTGCTGGCTGCGCTGAGGCGGAGCCGGGAGAGGTACGGTTAGTCAGTTTTATATGGGCTGGCTGTGTACGTGTTCTGGCTGGGGTCGTGGTCAAGCTTGGTACGATACGCGGTTTGGGTCCGCGTGATCCCCGGTTCGAATCCGGGCGACCCCACCATTCGTGTGGCTGGCAGGGGATAAGGGTCTGGCGGCTGTGAATGGTAGCGTATGATAAGCGTTTTTTCATGCGGCTGGAAGGGGATAAGCGTTCCGCGGGGTTTTTTCCGTGTGAGGTCTGTTGTGTTTGGTGTGGGTTGTTCACTGTCCCGTTGAAGGGGTTTTGGCGCGTTTTTGGTATGAATAGGTGCTCCTTTTGGTATGAATGAGATCGTGTCGGGGGTTTTCCGGGGTTCCTTTCATCTGGGGGAGCGTTTTTCATAGGCGGATGCATGACCCCCCCTCCCCCCTATTTTTGGGGCGGCGTTTTTGGCCTCCTTTTCATGAAGGGGGTCGCGGAGTCGGTTGGCCGACGTGTTTTATGGGGGATGTTGTTCTCCGTGTGTTGGAGCGGGGTGTGGTTGAGGAGTTTGTCAGGGGTCGTCTATCCGCTGTCTTGTGAGGGCTGTGCCGTCGGGGAGATAGAGGACGAGGGATTGGATCTCGCCGTCTAGGGACTCGTTGAAGCCGACGGCGACGGTGGGGTTGACCCTAATGTACCATATGCCCTCCTCGTCGGGGGGGTATAGGTCGAGGGCGGCGGGCTGCCCGGTGATGTCGAGGGCGAGCCTGCCGTCGACGATGACCACCCTCATCGTGACGTTGGGGTCCTCGGTCTCGTAGGAGCCGACGTATCTCTCCATGTCCTCCGGGTAGACCTCCCCCTGGTCGGGTGAGCCCTTGGGGAGCTCGAAGACGTATCCGGATTGGTGGAGCAGCATGGTCGTGACGCTCCCACCGTCATCGAGGTTGAATGAGACGGCGAGTTCGTCTTCTGTCTTGAAGTGCCTTAGCCCCTCCTCGTCCGGCTCGTTGAGCTCGTAGACGACCTGGTTGGGGATGTCAACGGCGAGGCGTCCGTTCTGCACCGTGACGGAGAACTCCGCGTTCCTGAAGGGTCCGAAGTTCGCGGTGTAGCCTCCCAGGTAGTTGGCGTACCGTTCCCTCACGGCGGCGTTGATCTCGGCGAGTTCGGGGTGGATGAGGAGCTCGTCTATCCTGGACTCCAGCTTGATCCCCGATGTGCTCCCCCTGGACTGGGTGAAGTAGAGGATCATGAGGTCCTGCTCGGGCCAGGCCCAGGCGTATGTACCGTCGGAGCCACTGTGACCGATGACCTCCACCTCTTGCTCGGTCGTGGTGCTGTTGGTGAAGAGAATCGCCATCTGGCCGTAGTAAGCCTCAAGGTCGTAGAAACCCGTGGGGTAGGGCGTGTCCGATCCGAGGCTGGACATCTTGGTGACCGGGGTGAGTGTCCGGCTTATCGCCTCCGGGGAGAGGAGCTGACTCCCCCCTACCATGCCGTCGTCCATCCACATCGCGAGGAAGCGGGCGTAGTCGACGGGGGTGCAGTAGAGGCTCTGGGAGCCGAAGGCGTAGGGGTATAGGGGCTCCTCTGAGGACCATATCTTCAGCCACTCGCCAATGCCTCCCAGGTAGAGGGAGGGTATCCGATCCCGGCGCGAGTCGTTGAGGGTTGCCGGGTGGTAGTAGAAGGAGTCGTTCATCCCCAGGGGCTCAAGTATGTTCTCAGTCACATAGGCATCGACATGTTGGCCTGTCTCAACCTCCACGATGACCCCGAGCACCTCAGTGCCGGCGTCGCTGTACCAGAACTTGCTTCCGGGTTCGAACTCCGGCCCTTGTACGCCGGTATCGTTAGCGAGTAAGAAGAGCGTCTCGTATTGATCTGTGGAGAGTATCAGGGACAGGGGGAGCCCACTCATGTGGGACAGGAGCTGCTCGACGGTGATATTGCGAGACTCCTCGTTGTCGAATCCCGGTATGTAATCGGCTGCCTTGCTAGCCAGATTGAGGTGCCCCTCATCGATAAGTAGCTGGATGGCGGCACCGGTGATGGGCTTGGTCATTGAGCGGATGTTGAATATTGAGTTCTTCTCCATCGGAGTCTCGCTCTCCATATCCTTCCACCCGAACACCTCATGGAGAACGATCTTCCGGTTCTTTATGACCACAAGCTCCGCTCCTACTATCTCCTCCTGTTCATAATAGCCCTGCACAATTTTAGTCAGCTCCGCAACTGATTCGTTAGACATACCCTGGCTCTCAGGTGATGCATATGAGAAATCAGGGACCCCTGAGGCTTGTCCTGGGTTCTGATTATACTGATCTATTACGTAGTATGATGCCAAGGCTACTATCAGTAGCAAGGAGAGGCCTAGAACTCGACGGGATTGTCCTTGAAGCTGTGTCATCTCTCTCCCCGCCTAGAGATACACTCTGAAAAGCCCTGAAGATCGAACCTACGAATGCTAACATAGTCTTGGCCATCTACCATAACTCCCACTCCGTTCTTCAAATTCAGACCTGCGAGGCCCAAATAAGGAATCTTCAAGTCCAATGATGGGAAGGTAGTAACGCTGTTTACGAGTAATATATAGTACACCAAGTATTTCTGAAAATTATTTTTCGTACCGAGGTTCCTACCATTTCGTTGGGCGGGGGACCGCCAGAGCGATGTAATTTATGTGATAAAGAATTCGGTTCTGGGCTTCGCCGTCTCCCAGTAGTGTTCGTAGACGTCATGGCACCATTTGTGAACCTGGGGGTCCTTGGATGAGAAGCCTATGTAGTCGAACCTCCCGCCGTGAAGGGGGAACGCAACAGATGCCACCTCCTTCTCGGTCATGAATATATGGATGTCAACGTCTGGGATCAGTCTGTCAACGACGAATCCCTTGCTTCTAAGACGAATTATCGTCTCCCTGACTTCTTCGGGTATGGCCTCGAGGATCTGTGGGGGTGCCGAGTAGCCTTTCCGCTCGATAGCGTTTAGGACGACGCCACGCTCCAAGGCTTCTGCGAAGAGGCTGTAGGCGTTGGCCGGATACTGATCGGTCATGCTCCAGATATACTCCTCGGCCTCCGCTATCACGTTCTCCATGTTGTGGAGGACGACCATCACATCATCGATATATGTGGCGTTGGTGAGCTCACCCAGGCGGGAGGTGAACTCCACGGGGAGATGATCTGTCCTGTGGAGGTTGAAGTACTCAAGGTGCCTAGAGACCAGTTCCATGTCCCTCATCTGAGTGAGCAGGAGCTTCCCCACGGGATTCACGTGGATAAGTCCCTCGGGATCCTTTCGGGTTAGGTTCACCTCGGTGAGCCTGAAGACATGCCTGCTCGTCTCCTGGGTTGTCAGGTCCAGCTTCTTTGAGAGGGTTGTCAAGTTGAACGGCTCCTCCACTAACCTCAGCAGGATTTCAAGCCTGTCCTCGTTGGAGAGCTCGAAGAGGATATCGCACAACCTCTCCATCTTGGCCGACATTCGCAGCTTGAAGGTGAAACGGATTAGATATAAAAGATGTATCTGCGCGCGCAATGCACCGTGGAATTGATGGTTACTTTCGCGCGCGGTGTGCTCCCCGTCTACTATGGACCTAGAAAAACTGGAGTCTCTTAGGTAAGACATACTCCGTCTTACATTCCTCAAGGAGATCCACAAGCGCATACCCTAAGGGGTTCGCATCATCTAACTTTATTATAATATCCCGTTAGTCTCTCCGCTTCTTCTTGAGTACTGGCGCATTCTCACAGATTATGCACTCCTCAGAATACTTGAACTGGATAGACTTCAGCTCTATTGCCTTGGATTCCCTACAACCTGTCTCGAATAGTAAGGTGAAATAAAGTTTAGAGTCCTCAGTATCCGGGTTCGCGCGCGCGACTTATGGCCTCACGGACTCAGGGGATACATGGCTTCAATGCTTTTGCATGAAAGGGACTTCAGGGTTCAGCAGTTGAAGGAGTGGTTCAAATGGGAGAAAGCGGACACAGCCCTCCTCTATACGAGGACCAGGAATTTAGCGCAGAGTATGGGGATTACGGAGATACCAACTTGATGGTAGTTGTACTTGGCCCCACCGTTTCGTACGCGCGAAAGGCGATTGCGCGCGCGTCCTGCACATCCACCAGAAGCCCAGCCCGACGCGCACAGAAGAGGGATTTCAAATCCGTATTCCTTTAATGTATTTTAGATTCATCTGATGCCAGAACAATGTCCGAGCAAATCTACACGGCACTTCTGCCTGTGGCAGGACTCGCCGCAGGCACGGTGATCACGTATATCTTCGGTCAGAGGAAGGTCAGCCAGAGGGACGACCACATCGAGGAGCTGGAGGGCACCGTCAAGACCAGGGACAACAAGATCAAGTCGCTGAACAAGAGCCTGAAGGAGCACGAGGCCACACTGGAGGCCCTCAACACCGATCTGAGCCAGAGAGACACTACAATCCAGGATCTGGAGGAGCAGGTCAGGGAGAGGGACGAGCACGTCGACGCAGCGAACGCCGATATCGCAGAAATCAGAAGGCAGAACCAGGAGACGATGGATCGCGCCGTCGGAGCCGAGGGCCGAGCGAACGAGCTGCAGAAGCTGACGCAGGAGAGGGAGCAGGAGATAACCGCCCTGAAGGCGAAGGAGCGGGCGATGCAGGACGACTTCTCTCACCTCGACGGAGTCGGCCCCAAAATATCGGCGACCCTCAGATCCGCAGGGGTCAAGACCTTCGCCAAGCTCGCAGCCAAGGAAGTGGATGACATAAAGGAGATACTGGTGGCGAAGAATCCCAGCCTGTTGAGGCTGAGCGACCCCACCACCTGGCCCGAGCAGGCGGGGATGGCCGCGGAGGGCAGATGGGAGACCCTCAAGGCTCTCCAGGAAGGCCTCAAGGAGAGGCGACGCCGAGAGCGCCTGTCCCTGCAGCAGAGCCCAGAGATCGAGACAACGATATTCGTCACCGAAGCCTAGAACCGATCAGACCAACAGTGCCGTAGAGACCACGAGCGCGCGTGCGTAGTCATAAGGTTGAATCTTACGAATTACTTGATTTAAGTTGCCCTATGAAGATCACAAATTCTTCTCGAAACCAGCAGACCCAATGACGAAAGTTTGGCGATACATGGATTTCACGAAGTTTGTATCTTTGTTAGATAAACGTGAACTCTGGTTCACAAGGGCTGACGAACTGAATGACCCTTTTGAAGGCACTCTCTCAAGAATGAGTCTGTATGTAGATGGAGTGGTCCCTGAGCAAAGTGCTGAGTATGACCGCTTTGTGAAGATTGTGCGTGATTCACAGTAAGAATGGAGGAAGTGGATTGTGGTGAATTGCTGGCACCTAAACGAATATGAATCCGCAGCCATGTGGAGTTTGTACATCAAAAGCGACTGTGGGATTGCCATCCAATCCACTTTCGACAAGCTTACTAGGTCCTTTAATGGTTATTCCGAGAAGAGTGTATATGCAGGTCTTGTACATTATAGGGACTACGGCCGTGACAAAATACCTGTAACCTTTCCCTTTTCAGCAGCTATGTATAAGAGGCGGAGTTTTGAGCATGAAATGGAAGTTAGAGCACTCATCATTAACAAGGAGAAGGGAATTGACTTAGATACAGAACCAATGTTTAAGGGGCTTTCAGTTCCCGTTGACTTGGACACGTTGATTGAAAGGATATGCGTTGCTCCTCAAGTTGGGGACTGGGCGTATGATCTGGTGAAAAACATCGCTTCTAAATATGGCATGAATAAGCCAATTTGTCGTTCATCTCTGGATGATGTTCCACTCTAATCGATGCACGCGCGATGGGTTTTTCATCGGTGAGAGTGCGATTCATTTTGTCAATACACTAGAATTAACCAGACTCGTATCCAATCTTCAAGTTGT
>CAYONH010000029.1:0-14561 GCA_964405275.1 uncultured Candidatus Bathyarchaeia archaeon
CCCCTCATCAAGCCCCCTCAACCCGAAGACATCCACAGCACCCTCGTATACCTCACGCCCCCCACCAAGACCACCCAACGTCCTGAACAGACAAGTATAATCGAACCGATCCCCCACCTTCGCCGAGGCCACCCAACCCAACCCCTCCAGCAACGGAAGCAGACGCCCCCGCAGATACGAGACCGCCCCCACCACGTCACACCCCTCCAGCATCTCCCCCGAACGCCCCAACGCAAGCCCCAGCCCCAACGGATCAGCGGAGTATCCCACCTCAGACCTCAGCCTCTTGTGGAGCCCACCCAGCACATAGCTGTTCTCCCCCAGGAACTGCAGGACCCGCCCCCAGACATCCTCGAAGCACCCCCTGACCCCGGCGGCCCCCTCCCCATCTATGCCCCCGTACCGCCCGACCTCCAAAAAGTCCCTGTAGACATCGAGCATCTCAAACCTCTCACAGGCCCGCCGCAGGTCCCAGACAGAGGCGCCATGCCCCGGGGAGAGCCCCGCCAAATCGACGAGAACGAGAGCCGCGGAGGCCGCCCCCATCTCGGCGAAGACACACGCGGTCTCACGATCGCCCCGGCTCAACGCCGAGTTGATCCTGCTCAGGTACATCTCCGCAGCGGACAGGTACCCCTCAGCCCTCATCTCAAGCCTCCCCGGGCTCCGATAGTTAGCCTCCAAGAAGCCCTGAGCCCTCCGCAGCATACCCCCAGGATCGTGCATGACCATGGCCCCATGCACCTTATGATCCACCTCGGGGCTCACCACCTCCCCCACCCAGCTCAGGGGCACCCTGTCCACGTCCATGACGAGCCCCAGGTACTCCCGAAGCTCCCGGGACTCGTAGTCGCGGCCAGACCAGTCCACGACGAGGACATCAACGCCGCTTGACCCGAAGGCCTCGTACCTCACCCAGCCCCCGAAGAGCCCCACGGACGCGACCGACTCATCCCTGCTCAGCTCATCGACAAAGGAGTTGATTATCGAGCGGAACTCCCTAGCAGAAACGGTCACGCCCACAACCTAACAAACACTCAGCCCCCCAGGGGCTTTATCTTTTATCCTAAATCCCCCGGTTCCAGCCGGGTAATGCCCGAAACAACTATGGAGGAGGGAGAATCAGGAATAGATACTCTATGTCCACGTCAATCTCTATATATCTCGACCCTTCCTCTATAGACTATATTGGTTTGATGCGCAAAGCTTAAATATAACGTCTGGAGAGTTTGGCTGTGCTCCAAGTGATCAGATAATTCCGAAATAGTTTATGAAGAAGATTCTGAGATGGAATATAACACGCGTATATATTGAGGGAGAACATGTCAAGGAGAAGAGAGAAGCTCCTGAATGAGAACGTCTGCTCGGAGTGCGGGAGCAGCACCCTTATTCATGACAAAGAGTCAGGCGAGGTCATCTGCGGGAGCTGTGGTCTCGTCATCACGGAGTCCGTTATCAACAAGGGCCCCGAGTGGAGGGCCTTCACCCAGAGCGAGAAGGAGTCAAGGAGCCGTGTCGGCGTCCCCCTCTCATTCGCAGTCCACGACAAGGGCCTAACCACCATGATAGGCCGGGTCGGCAGGGACGCCTTCGGGCGCAAGATCCCCCTGAACACGAAGCTTCAGATGCTCCGCCTGCGAAAGTGGCAGATAAGGTCAAGGGTCCACTCCTCGGTGGACCGGAACCTCGCCCAGGCCATGGCTGAGCTCGACAGGCTCACCGACAAGCTCCACATCCCGCCGCCCATCAAGGAGAAGGCGGCCGTAATCTACCGCAAGGCCCTCGACAAGGGACTTGTCCGGGGAAGATCCATCTCTGCGATAGCCGCGGCCTCCCTGTACGCCGCGTGTAGGATCACCCAGACCCCGAGGACCCTCCGGGAGCTTGCCAAGCACAGCCCCATCGACAAGAAGGACATCGCCCGATGCTACAGGCTCCTACTGAGGGAGCTGAGCCTCCAGATGCCCATCCCAGCGGCCCAGCTCAGGGTCCCCAAGATCGCCTCAAAGGTGAACGTCGGCGAGAGGACCCAGCAGAAAGCAGTGGAGATCCTCAGGGAGGCGGAGAGGCTCAAGACGACGGCTGGTAAGGACCCGATGGGCCTGGCAGCCGCAGCGCTCTACATCGCCTGCGTCATGAACGACGAGAAGCGCACGCAGAAGATGATAGCCGACGCAGCAGGGGTGACCGAGGTCACCATACGCAACCGCTACAAGGGCCTCAAGGAAGCCCTTAATCTGGAGATATAGCCTACTTCTAAGCACATATATACCCCTCCAGCCTTTTTGGAGGTGGATTAACTAATGTCAGAGCCGGGGGGAGTCGAACCCAGGACCCTGATCCTCTGTATCGACGGGGACAACGACATTGGTAAGAAGGGCGGAGTAGACACTCCTGTTCTCAGCAGAGAGCCTAATATTGAAGCGGCTACGGCCCTGGTCCTTGCAGATCCCGAGGAGGCAGACGCCAACGCGATGTTCGGCGCTGTCAGACTTTACGATCAGCTCACCGAGAAGTACCCAGACGAGATCTATCAGATAGCCACGATCTCCGGTACGGATATGGGTGGCATAGAAGCCGATAGGAACATTGTGAAGGAGCTTGAGTCGATCCTGGAGTCCTTCAAGGCGACGGGAGTCATCTTAGTTACTGATGGATACTCCGATGAAGCGATCATACCCCTAATCCAGTCCAGGGTCCCAATAACCTCCGTCCAGCACGTGGTTGTCAAGCACAGTGAGCGTATCGAGGAGACATGGGCCGTCATATTCAGGTACATGAGGATGCTCATCGAGGACCCCTATTACTCTAGAGTTAGCCTAGGTGTCCCAGGGTTGATGCTGGTTATCCTCGGGGTTCTCACGGTGTTCGGTCAGATCAAGAACGCTGGAACCGTCCTGGCTTTCGTGATGGGTCTGGTCCTGCTTGTCAAGGGCTTCGGGCTTGACGAGAGACTGGCCTTGGCGCGGCTAAGATTACCCCCCATTGAACGCCAGCTCCTACTCGCCACGGCCTTCGTAGGCGTGATGGTCTCCCTGCTAGGGATAAGCCAGGGCCTGGTCAATATATGGACGATCGTGGAAGGTCCAGCGCCTGCCCCCTGGCAAGACTCCTCATGGTGGGTAGAGCGTTCATCGAAGATCATTGCAGGGTTCATCTTAGGATCTATCAACTACATCACGATGGGCGTCGCAGTCGCCCTAACAGGAGGCATCGCGTCTCACTACATGCAGAGAGATCCAAAAATCATGCAGAACGTTGTGGGGCTGATAGTAACCTTCTGGATATGGCGTATAGCGATAGAGTCGGCCAACGTGCTCATCGAACCCGAGAAGATCCTCACCCTGAACTCCCCACTCGTCCTCATGATCGTGGGTGGTATGCTGACTACGATACTCTCAGTGTTCGTCATCTATGGAGCGTACAAGGATAGGATACCTTTCAAATAAGGGGAATGTTACATTTTACATAAGAAATAATCACTAAAGGCTTATACTGGTAATCATCTCGACTACAGGAAAGTGATCAAACATGCTGCGAGGCCTTCTTTCCGCCCTGGGCGTCTACAAGCTCTACGGGGCTTGGCTTCGCATGCAGATTGACAGTGAGAGACTTCCAAAGCACATAGGCGTCATCCTCGACGGAAACAGGCGCTGGGCCTCAGCCCACAACATGATCCCCTGGGAGGGTCACAGGGAGGGCGCAGAGAAGGTGAAGAACTTCCTGGAGTGGGCCCTCGACCTTGGGATATCGACTGTCACCTTCTACGCCTTCTCAACGGAGAACTTCAAGCGCTCGGAGGAAGAGGTCGAGGAGCTCATGAAGCTCTACGAGGAGAACCTACGGGAGATCCTACACTCCGACGTCATCCATAAATACAGGGTTAAAATCTCGGCCATCGGAAGGCTGAACCTACTTCCTGAGACGATTCAGGAACTGATATCGGAGGTGGAGGAGAGCACAAAGGACTACAGCGACTTCTACCTCAACGTCGCTCTTGCCTATGGTGGGAGGGCAGAGATCGTGGACGCGACGAGGGAGATCGCGGTGAAGGTTCAGAAGGGAGAGCTCGCCCCTGAGATGATCGACGAGGCGACGATCGAGGAACACCTCTACACCTCCCACCTCCCCCAGCAGGAGCTGGATATCGTCATGAGGACCTCAGGTGAGTCCAGGATAAGCAACTTCCTGATCTGGCAGTCCGCCTACAGCGAGCTTTTCTTCGTCGATGTCTACTGGCCAGACTTCAGGGAGATCGACCTGGAGAGAGCGATCAGGGCCTACCAGTATAGGACGAGAAGATATGGGAAATGAGGTCAGACGCGCATGGCGTCCAGGTCCTTCGGCGTCTTGGTCAGACACTCGGGATCAGAAGAGGTTACCAGAACCGTGTCTTCTATCCTGACACCGCCATATCCTGGGATATAGATGCCCGGTTCGTTCGTCACGACGTTCCCGATTTCAAGGATGTCCTTGCTCGTCTTACCGAGGGATGGCCCCTCATGGACCTCCAGCCCGACGCCGTGGCCTAGGCCATGGATGAAGTACTCCCCGTACTGGGCCTCGCCGATCACTCTCTCAGCTTCAGCGTGGACCTCTGTCCCGGGTACTCCTTCCCGTATCTTCTGTAGGGCGCTGAGATTGGCGCTGAGAACCGTCTCATATATCTCGGCCTGCTTCTCTGTGGGAGGGCCGACAATGAAGGTGCGTGTTATATCGGTCTTGTACTCCTTGTAGCCCGCTCCCATGTCTATCGTTACGAACTCCCCCTCCTTGATCTTCCTATCCGTGACGCCCCCATGGGGGTAAGCCGACCGGGGACCTGATACAACTATGAATGGAAACGCGAGGGCGTCCGCACCCTCCTTCCTCATGGCGTAGGCGGCCTCAGCCGCGACCTCGTTCTCCCTGATGCCTACCCTGAGGCAGTTCTTGATAGCGTCCATCCCGATGTCAGCGAGCTCTGCCGCGCGCCTCATGAGCCTGACCTCGTCCTCATCCTTCACCATCCGCATGTTCCTGACGATCTCTGGCACAGCCTTCAATTCGACGTCAGGCAGCTTCTCCTTGAGATTGTTATACACGCTTAGCGAAATCTCGTCGAACCCGATGTTCTTAGGATTCGCCCCACTCAACTCCCCAACCATGAGATCGATTATCTCATTTCTTGTATACGGCTTCACCCCACAGCCTTTCGCCTGATCTTGGGCGCAAGTTAGGTTTAGCCTCCCAACGAGAAGTGTTGGCCCTTCATTTGGGGTGACGATTAATCGACCGCCACTGATGGACCCCGTGAAGTAGTAGACGTTCGGACTCTTAGTGACAACGTATGCGTCTAAGCCAGAGTCTTCAATCTGCTTAGACAATCTGTCTATCCTCGGTTCCATGGAAGAGCATCTCACCTGAGTTTGTTTTAAGGTTTCACCATCCCCTCATACGCTGTGTCAAAGCGTCGTACCCTTCATACGACTCCCATAGCACGCCATAATTCGCGTGTAATACCCCGTAATACTGGCCTCGCGACGCGTTTTCGCGAGCGCTAGTCTTGAATTGTTTAAAGGAATAATGCAATTTGCATAGGGCCGGCTCCATCAGGTTTAGCTGCCTTCAGGAATGACCGGTAGGGCACATCATAGAAGGAGAAATGACGTAAATGGTCTATATCAGTAGGATCGTAGTCAGGAACTTCAAGATGTTCAGCGGGGAGGTTAAGCTGAACTTCGGTCAGGGGTTCAACGTCATCACCGGCCCAAACGGGAGCGGCAAGAGCAACCTCATCGACGCCGTTCAGTTCGTTTTCGGGGAGCTGGGCTCCAAGAGGATGAGGGTACCCGACCTCTCAGGTCTTATATTCGATGGAGCGGGGGATAATAACACCAAGCCCCAGTACGCGCGTGTAACCATCTACTTCAACAACAATGACCGGGGTCTCGCTATCGACAGGAAGACCGTGAGCGTAGGTAGGAGGGTCGACACGCAGGGGAAGAGCAAGTACTTCCTAAACGGCAAGAGGACGTCCCGCCGGCGCTTGCTCGACCTCCTAGTCATGGCTGGCATCAGCCCTGGTGGTTACAACATCGTTCTCCAGGGAATGGCCACTCGACTCAGCGACCTCACTCCGGTTGAGCGTATGTCCGCCCTCGAGGACATCGTCGGCATCACTGAGTACGATGAGAAGAAGGCTGAGGCCAAAGGACGTCTATCTGAGGCTGAGCGGAAGATCGAGATCGCCTCAGCTAAGAGCGACGAAGTGAGGAAGCGGGTCAACGAGCTCGAGCGTCAGAGGAACGACGCGCTCCGACACAACCTCCTCGCGAGGTACGAGAGCAAGCTTGAGGCGATCAAGCAATCGACCCAGATAAGTCAGCTGGAGTCCAAGATAGAGGAAATCCGGAGGCAGATCTCCGAGAACGAGTCTGAAGTCGCCAAGCTGGAGAAGGAGAAAGAGGACCTCGGGAAAGAGAGGGAGGAGGCGAGGGACCGCCTGGAGGAGTTCACCAACGAGGCCTCGGAGAAGGGCAACACACGACTGCCGATCCTGAAATCTGACATCGTCGAGAAGAAATCTTTGCAGAACTCCCTTGGCGCCAGGATACGGGGGCTGGACTCCCAGAAGGCCTCCCTTGAGAGGGCGATTCTGGACAAGCTTGCCGAGATCGAACGCTCTAAGACCGAGATAGCCGAGAGACGAGTCGAGTTGAGGGAGCTCACGAAGCAACAGAGGGATGTCGACAGGCAGGTCGAGAGGAAGGGAACTCAGCTTCAGTCGTTAATCGAGAAGGTCATAGATCTCAAGGAGACCGCTGAGGGAAACCAGAAACGGGTCGAGAAGCTGACAGAGGACCTCGTCCCCATGCAGGAGAGCCTCAGCGGTTTGGAGATCGGGATCAACAGGCATCAGGTCAACGCCAACTCCCTTGAGTCAAAGATCCAGGAGCTGGAGAAGAAGAAACAGGACTCCTCCAATACCATGGAGTCCTTGGCGAACAAGATAGAGGAGCTGGAGGGGCTCAAGGTCGATGAGGCTCGAAAGTTGGAGGACATGGTCGAGACAATCGACGATCAGGTCCAGCGTCAGAGGAGCATCCGGGGGACCATCGAGGGAGCCAACAAGCTCGCGAAGAACGCGGAGCAGACCATAACGGAGTTCACCGCAAAGAGGGACTTATGGAAGAACGTCGTTACAGAGGAGAAGGCCCTCGAGCGGATCCGGGAGATGGGGGAGGCAGGAGCCCTCGAGGGATATCACGGCCCACTCCGGCAGCTCATCAAGATAGACCTCAAGTACCAGAGAGCAGCGCAGACATCTGCGGATAACTGGATCAATGCGGTCGTTGTAGAGGACGTTAAGACCGCTATTGAGTGCATGGAGGGGCTGAAGAAGAACAAGTTGGGCATGACCCGGTTCATCCCCCTCAAGGACATCAACCCCCCTGAACCCCTGAAGGACATGAAAGCCTCAGGCGTCGAGGGATACCTCCCCAAACTGATTCGGTGCGAAAAGGAGTACGAGCCAGCCCTCTACCTCATCTGGGGAGACACATATGTGGCCAGTGACAGGAAGACGGCCATCGACTTAGCCAAGAAGGGTTACCGCATAGTCACCCTGGCGGGCGATCTCTTCGAGCCCAAGGGAGGGCTCGTCGGCGGGCACTGGCGCCGCCCCCCTGATTTCGCGAAGCTCATCCCCACGGAGAAGTCGATCGATGAGCTCTCAACGACGATAAAGTCACTCCGAATAAGTCTCTCCACAAAGATGACTGACCTGAGGAAATCAGGCGGAAATCTCAGGACGTTTACTGGCTTCATCGACGACTTCAACAAGAACATCGATGGCGTCGACGGTCAGATGCTGGAGACCCAGGAGAGTATCAAGCGTCTCGAGAGGGGCATCACTACGATCGATGAGAGCATCGGGAAGCGCTCAGAGGAGAGGGAGCAGGAGTTGGCTCTCGCTGCGACTCTCCTGGAGAGGAAGGATAGGACCCTTGAGGAGATCGAGAGGGCTAAGAAGGAGATAGCTGACCTAAAGGCGCTCTCCCCCTCGGACATCTCAGGTCTGGATGTCACACGCAACACTATTGATAGTGAGATAGCCGACCTACGAGAGCAGAAGGCTCAACTGCAGTCGGAGATACAGGTCCAGACGAGCCTCATCGAAAAAGTGCTGGAGATGAGGACCTCCGACACGAAGGACCAAATTACGAGATGGAAAGAGGATATCAAGTCCTTCGAAAAGGAGCGCGTCGAGACCCAGAAGCAACTGGCGGAAGAGCAGAAGGCGGTTGAGGAGCTTCAGAAGGTCCTCAATAGCGTGGTCTCCGAGGTCGAGGCGACAAGCCGTGTGCTCGAGACTCACCGTGGCTCTGTGCGGAGGTCCGAGCAGCAGATCGAGCGGCTGGACCGAAGGCAGGTAGCATTCGAAAGGAGGAAGATGGAGCTCAACCTCGAGGTGGAGAAGCACAGGCTCCAAGCCCAGCAGAGGTTCGAGGAGCTTGCCCGGCTAGGCTTCGGCGAAAAGGCCCACACCGAAGAGATTGACATCACCAAGGTGGAGTACCTGCTCCAGAGGATAAGGCGGGAGAAGTCCTCCCTCGGAGCCATCAACCAGCTCGCCATAGAGCACTACGAGTCCGTGGTCGTCAACTACAAGTACCTCAGCGTGAGGATAAACGGGCTTGAGGAGGAGAGGGCGTCCATCCTCAAGTTCATCGACGAGGTGGAGCAGGAGAAGACCGAGCACTTCATGACCGCCTTCAACGCGGTCTGCGAGAACTTCTCCGCATTATTCGCCAAGATAACCGGCGGAGGTGACGGTCGCCTAGAGCTGCAGAAGCCGGAGAGTCCCTTCTCAGGCGGCGTGGACCTCTACGTCCAGTTCCCAGGGAAGCCCATGAGGCTCGTCAGCGGGGCCAGCGGAGGGGAACGCTCGGTGTCAGCCATCTCATATCTGCTCGCCATCCAGAGGTTCCTTAAGGCCCCCTTCTATCTCTTCGACGAGATAGACGCCCACCTAGATGACTTCAACACCGCCAGGCTCGCGGACGTACTGAAGGAAAACGCCCAGGACGCCCAGTTCCTCATGGTTAGCCTGAAGGACGTTATGGTTCACAACGCCGACAAGATCTACGGCGTCTTCGCCCAGAACGGACGCAGCAAAGTCTTGGCCCTACCGATGAAAGTGGAGGTAGCCGTCTAGTGCCGAAGGAGAAGCCCTACTACCTGAGGGATCCGTGGAGTATCCTGTTCAAGGACACTAAGATAGACAAGACCTCCCCCTGGAGTATAGACCTGGTCTACCTCCTCACGACCCTCCTGGAGGAGATGAACCGGGTCGGGATCGACTTCAGGATAGCGGGCACTGCGATCAGCTCCTCGGTGTTGATCTACCAGAAGAAGGCGGAGCTACTCCTCCAGATGGAGGAGCCCCCGAAGCCTTCAGCCGATAAGCTCGATGTCTACGTGCCGCCTCCCCTGAACCTGCCTTTCAGGTTCGAGTTCACGACCACTTCGGTCACCGACCTCATCACGGCCCTTGAGAAAGCCCTCACCGAGGAGAGGCGCAGTCTCGCTCCTAAGTTGCCCGTGCTCCCGACTCCAATCCCCGATTTCCTTGACATGGAAGAGTACCTCCTGGAGATCGAGGAACACTCGGAAACCCTTTTTAGCAGGATCGTGGACATGGGCGGCGGACCCCTGAGCTTCTTCAACCTATTGGGGGAGAGGAGCTTCCTGGAGGTCGTCAGGGTGTTCATGATGCTCCTGTTCCTGGGCCAGAGGAGGAGAGTTGAGCTATACCAAGACGAGGAGGAGACCGATATCATAGTCAAGATTAGGGAGAATGAAGAAGATGAGTAACCCCAGACTTTTAGAACGTCTATCCATGCTAGAAGCAGCCCTCTACTCAGCGGGGAGACCTGTGGAAATAGAGAACCTAAAGGCCGTTGTCCGGACAAAGTCCGATAAGGTAATGCTGAGCATGATAAGGGAGCTGGATGTACGGTACAAGTCGAGGCGCAGCGCCCTGGAAGTCAAAGCGCTACCAGGGAACCGTGCGGTGATGCGGCTCAAGCCCGAGTTCGACGCCACTGTGAAGAGGTTCACCAACAGGCCTCTGCTGACCTCAGGACCCCTGAGGACCCTGTCTTACATCGCCTATCATCAGCCAGTGGAGCAGGTCAAGGTAGTCGAGGACAGGGGGAGCCATATCTACAGCCACCTGAGGCGCATGGAGGAGATGGGCCTCATCACCAGGGAGAGGCTCAACGGTAAGGGCTACATGATAGAGACCACCGCATACTTCTCGGAATACTTCGGCTTCGGACACGACCCCATGAAGTCCAAGATCCAGCTAAGACAGATGTTCGACGAGTTGAAGATAGACAAGCTGGACAACGGGAACATGGAGGAGACGACATCGGATGTCCTCGCAGACGCCTTCTCTGATAGCCCCCTTTCTGACTCGTTAGACGGCTTCATGTAGGGAAGTAATAATTCCCTTTCCATTTTTCTGAGAACTTCTGATGTTGCTGATACCATACTTTTTTATTTCTCTACCTGACTAAAGGCTACAGAAAATAGGAGAAAATCACTGAGATTAGGGTGATATCATGGCCTGGCACAGCAATATGATGAAGAAGAAGAAAACTGGGGGAAGAAAGTGGGCCTACAGGGCGAAGAGGCTCCACGAGATGGGGACCCACCCAGTTGAGACGATGCTCGGCGAGACGGAGAGGAAGATAGCGTCAGGGCGAAGCGGCCTCAAGAAGACCAAGCTCGTTTCTACAAACTACGTGAACGTCTCCGATCCCTCAACGGGCATGACCGAGCGGCTTGAGGTGCTGGACGTGGTAAGCAACCCCGCGAACGTCGACTACAACAGGCGAGGCGTCATCACCAAGGGTGTCATCATCAGGACCGAGAAGGGCCTTGCCAAGATTATCTCCCGACCCGGGCAGCACGGCGTCCTGAACGCTGTCGTCTACGAGAGCGACTGAGCGAGTAACAGAATATCTTATATCATCACTGTTTCTCCTACTGGACGGTGGGAATCCGCATGAGGAAGAAGGGTAAGCTAGTCTTCTGGCCTGCATACTTCGACTCAGAGTTCTCATGGACCGAGGGACGACGTGTCCCGAAAAAACTCGCGTTAAGAGGCGTTAAGGCTGACGAGGTCCTCAAGGCTGCTGAAGACCTTGACCTCAGCCCTCTGCTGGAACCCGGGGCTGCACATCCAAAGAGACCCTGGTTGAGGTCAGGTCTGATCCTCGTGGACAAGACAGGGGCGAAATCTGAGCTACTAAAAGAGACGGCTCAGAGAATTAGATTGAATAGATCCCGGAAATGACCTGTCACCGAATAAAACCTACAAAGAGTTATAAGGGGGATTTCTTTCCAATACTTAGTTTATTAAGGGGGTTCTATGGAATCAAGATTAAGGTTGGGTGCAGTTCTTCATATCTCTCGAAGCAGCGGCAACCTGATCCTTGATTCCTCGGGTGAAGCACGAATCGGCGCGACTGTACAAGACGCCAAGGGGAAGAAGATTGGAATTGTTTTCGATGTCTTCGGACCTACTGCAAGCCCATTTATCGCCATTAAACCCAGCATAGAGACCGCCGAGAGGCTTCTCGGTAAAGCCCTATACGTCAGGAATAGGAGAAGGATGGATACGTAACTTGATGAAAAATGAAAAGGTCACCAAGTGTCCCGAGTGCGGCAACGCTGACCTCATTCGGGACTATGAGGCCGGAGAACTCGTTTGCGAGGGCTGCGGCATGGTCATCTCGTCCACCCTCTTCGATCATGGGCCCGAATGGAGGGCCTTCGACGAGGAGCAGAGGGAGAAGCGAACAAGGGTCGGAGCGCCCCTGACGTGGACGATCCACGACAAAGGCCTGTCGACGATAATCGACTGGCACGACAGGGACGTCTACGGCCGGAAGCTCAAGCCGGACCAGAAGGCGAGGGTCTACAGGCTCAGGAAGTGGCACCGCAGGTCCAAGGTCTCAGGCGCCACGGAGAGGAACCTGGCCTTCGCGCTCTCCGAGCTTACCAAGGTCGCCTACAAGCTCAACCTTCCCAAGAACGTCCTTGAGACTGCCTCCGTCATCTACAGGAAGGTAGTCCGGAAGCGCCTCATCCGTGGCCGGTCCATCCAGGGCGTTGCGGCCGCTTCCATATACATGGCGTGCCGTCAGTGCAACATCATCCGTACCCTCGAGGAGGTCGCAGCCGCTGCACACATCTCCAAGAAGGAAGGGGGCAGGAACTACCGCTTCCTCCTTCGGAAGCTCGAAACCCGTGTTCCCCCCGTCGATCCAACGAGCTACATCTCCAAGTTCGTCAACCAGCTAACCCTCTCCGGTGAGACCGAGAGCATCGCCATGCAGATTCTTGGACAGGCCATGGAGCTGAGGCTGACGAGCGGCAGGGGTCCCGCCGGAATTGCTGCTGCTGCTACCTACATCGCGAGCCTGCTGACCGACGAGAGGAGGACCCAGGGCGAGATCGCAAAGGGTGCCCACGTAACCGAGGTCACCATCAGGAACAGGTACAAGGAGCTGACACAGAAGCTCAACATAGAGCTCGACATGTGAAAACATGCGAGTTCATTATCTCTATAATTTATCTTTTCTCTCGCAATTCTTTAGGTAAGATAGCGCGATAATAGGGCTGTTATCTCTCCCTCTTGCCATCGATGAAGTCCTCCACCCATCTCCGTGCGATACTATCGCTGATCTGGGTCGGAGGGTGCTTGAAAGCGTAGGAGGAAATGCTCGTCAATGGGCCTGAGATATCCCTGTCGAGGGCCAGCTTCACGGCCCGGATGACGTCAATAACGACGCCGCCGCTGTTAGGGGAGTCATTCACCACGAGCTTGGCATCCAGGGTTATCGGGAGGTTCCCAAATCCGTGGCCGTTGACCCGGATATAGCAGATCTTGTGGTCCTCGAGGAAGGGTACATAATCCGAGGGGCCGATGCGCGTGGGTACCTCGTAGGGGATGAGGCTGGTAACGGCTTTGGTCTTGCTGACCCGCTTCGTCTGCAGCCTGTTCTCGACTGTCATGTTGAGGAAGTCGGTGTTGCCCCCGATGTTCAGCTGGTATGTGGAGTCGATGTGGACTCCCCTCTCGTAGAAGAGCTCTACCATGGCCCTGTGGAGTATCGTGGCGCCGACCTGGCTCTTGACGTCGTCTCCAGCGACGGGGAGGCCCGCCTCGATGAACTTTGAGGCCTCGTCTGGAACAGAAGCGATGAACTCCGGGATGCAGTTGATGAATGCGCAGTCGGCGTCCAATGCAGCCTGAGCGTAGAGCTTGGTGCCCTCGGCGCTCCCCACAGGCAGGTAGTTGATAAAGATCTCAGCCTCGCTCTCCCTCAGGGCCTCAGCGACGTCCACGGGTTCCAGATCCTTATTCACGTGGAATGCATCGTACATATGGGGTGCCACGCCGTCTGAGATCGGCCCAGGGAGCACTTTAACACCCATCGATGGGACATCAGCGTACTTGGCACAGAGGTTCGGCTCCTCGAAGATGGCCTCCGAGACGTCCTTCCCTATCTTCAGGTCGTTGACGTCGAAGGCTGCCACGAACTCTATATCCCTTATGAAGTATCCTCCAAAATCTATGTGCATAAGGCCAGGTATCTCACCCTCCAATTGGTCTCGGTAGTACTCTACACCCTGGATGAGGGCTGAGGCACAGCTCCCCAATCCAGCTACTGCGACGCGTATCTTCCCCACGTTGATCCCTTCGTTGAACGCTCAGAAAGGGTACACGCACATAATTAAAACTGCCTCAGGTGGAGAGCCGTTGGGGGGGCGGTATCCCTTTAAATTGGCTGATCCCTCATCAGGAAGTAATGGAGGGAGAGAGCTCAAACCAGATGTCAGCGAGAGATATAGCTCTCTATATCATAGGGTATGCAGCGATAGCGTGGGGCTTCACGTATGTCCCCTCGGGATGGCTGGAGCAGATAACGGCTTTAGTCTGCTCGAATGCGCTATCGTTTCTGGGGTTCCTCTCTGAGTGGGGTATCAGTGGTGGAGATGCTTTCCTGACCCTCATCGGGGAGGCGGGTCCGGTGACCGTGACGATAATCCGTGAGTGCACTGCCATGAACGTCTTCGGGGTCGTATCCAGCCTCGTCATCCCCCTAAGGAAGGGACGCTTCCAGAGGAAGATCTACAGCCTCGTGTTCTCGGGGATATTTCTCTTCACCCTCAACGTATCGAGGATAATGCTGACTGTTCTCCTGACGTGCTTCAACGTCCCGCCTTTCTCGTGGTTCTTCACCAACCCCACGGTGGAGACCTACCATTATCCCATCAGCTTCCTGTACGGTGTGATAGGCGTGGCACTGCTCGTGCTCATGATAAATGAGTGGATACTCCCTGAGCTGGGAGATGCCCTCCTGGACCTGTCGGCAACCGTGGGTAAGTCGCTGAAATCAATTGTGAAGTGAGAGTTGAGGTCACTCCATGTAGGGAACCATCTTGTGCCAGTTCTTCCTCTGCTCGGGATTCTCCTCGAAGAATCGTTCGATTATCTCCTC